>JBAXPT010000019.1:0-18810 GCA_037132095.1 Actinomycetes bacterium | reverse complement strand
GAGCAGCGACCGCAACCCATGCATCGAGGCGCCCGATTGCGCCACCGCGCCTGCGCCCACTAGCGCCGCCGGAGGACGCCGCCCACGCCATCCATGCCATTGCATCAGAGCCCGAGATTTGGGCCATGCGCGTAACCTCTGGATCAATCACAGCCACGCAAGATGCTGCGTCTCCATCAACCGCAACTGCCTGTGCCACTGTTCGCGAACTGTCCCGCCATCCCTGCACGAGTGCGAGCAGTGCACCTGTTGACTCCGGATCCTCGAAGGTCATAGAGGGTGCCGCTATTGGTTGGCTCCGAAAATTTGGGGGCGGAGGCGAGGGAAAACTCGCTCCGTCAGACTTGTACTCAGCTAGCGCGTACCTTGGCTCCCAATGCTGGAGCACTCTCGGCAGATCGAGCGGGTCCGGCTCGTCGAGGATGTATGCGCTCAGGTCCTCGCCCCTCAATACTCGCTCGTACATTGCGAAGGCCCCCGCAGGACCCTCTGGAATAAAGGGTGCTAGTTCAGCCCAATAATGGAACTGAGCAACTACCTCAGAGAGCGGGCCTGGTGCGAACTTCGCAGCACCATCTACAACTACCTCACCTGCCCACTCACTCGGCGCCTCCAGAGCAAGCCGGTAGGCCGCGTGGTGGGCGGCAGGCCAGAGTTGAAACCCGCGCTCAATTGCTCGCTCGCACCTCTCACCGATCTCGACGAGCGCGTCCCAGTCAGAGCGAGCACAGGCCGCATTGATTGCTCGGATTAACTCATTAAGGTCATTTCCGGCGACAATCTCTGCAATTGATTTACTTGAGCCGCTATCCATGCCCCTTGCGTATCAGATACTCCGCGACTTTGCCCGCACCTAGCGGATGCTCGAAACTGTTGAGCGGAAACGGGGAAGGGATGTAGGAGCCTAAATTTTTGTTGCGCGTGCGTGAACAACCGAGGCAGAGTCCCACACTTCAGGGCCATTTTCGGTAGATTCACTAACAGGTCCAAAAATGAGTAGTAAATCACGAGACCCTCAATAGTCCGAGATAAACCCAAAAGAGGAGCGCATCGTGACCGATGCCGAACAGTTTGCCATCCTTCGCTTCGGCGATAAAGAAGTAAAACTTCCTATCGTTCGAGGTAGCGAGAACGAACTCGGAATCGACATCGCAAAATTGCGAGCAGAGACCGGGCTCATCACCCTCGATTATGGGTTCGTGAACACCGGAGCCACTGAGTCTGCGATTACCTACATCGATGGAGATGCCGGGATCCTGCGTTACCGCGGCATCCCGATTGAGCAGCTCGTTGAGCGCCCATCCCCAAGTTTCCTAGAGACCGCATACCTTCTTATATATGGCGAACTTCCTTCGTCCTCAGAGCTAGAAGATTTTCGTTTCGGCATCCGCCGACACACCCTGCTCCACGAGGATGCAAAGCGATTCTTTGATGGTTTCCCTCGTGATGCCCACCCGATGGCGATTCTCTCTAGCGTTGTGAGCTCGCTCTCGGCCTTCTACCAAGACTCAGACGATCCTCACGACCCTGAGCAGGTTCAAGTCTCCATCATGCGCTTAATGGCAAAAATGCCTACAATTGCAGCATATTCCTATAAGAAATCGATAGGACAGCCATTCCTATACCCAGATAACAGACTGGATCTCGTAGAGAACTTCCTCACGATGATGTTTGCGGTTCCCTCCGAGCCGTATCACGCCAGCCCGACTGTGGTTCACGCTCTGAAGCAACTACTTATCCTGCACGCCGACCATGAGCAAAACTGCTCAACGTCAACAGTGCGCATGGTCGGTTCGAGCGATGCCAATCTCTTTGCGTCGATCACCGCGGGAATCAATGCTCTATGGGGGCCGCTACACGGCGGAGCCAATCAAGCAGTTATCGAGATGCTCGAGGGAATTCAGGCAAACGGCGGAGATATCACCTCGGCCGTAAAGCGCGCCAAGGACCCCAATGACTCATTTCGACTATCCGGTTTTGGGCATCGCGTCTACAAAAATTACGACCCGCGTGCGCGCATCCTCAAGACTGCAGCCGAGGGTGTGCTCTCAGAACTAGGGCGCCACGATCCCTTGCTGGATCTTGCAATGAGGCTCGAGGAGGTCGCACTAACCGACTCGTACTTCATCGATAAGAAGCTCTACCCAAATGTCGATTTTTACTCGGGCCTCATTTATCGAGCGATGGGCTTCCCAACACCGATGTTCCCAGTGCTCTTCGCAATGGGTCGACTCCCGGGCTGGATCGCCCACTGGAAAGAGATGATGGAGAGCCCACGCACCAAGATTGGGCGCCCTCGCCAGATCTACACCGGTGCCACTGAGCGCCCATACATCGCTATATCTGACCGCTGACCCTGAGGTAATTTCAAGAGCCGGTAAGCGTTAAAGGGCATGGTTGTAGGGCATAAGTGCACCAAATACTAGGTATAAGTACCTACTAACTCATCTCGGGTGGCTCCCCTAGGCTCCAATGAACTTAAGCATTTGTGGTTGTAACGAGAATAGGGACTGTGGCATCATTCCCGAAGACCAATGAATCCATCGGTCGTTAGGGGAGTCATCTGCACTCAGATTTATCTGGTGCAGAAAAATCGGGGGGAACCGATGCGCCTTCAAAAAGTACTAATCGTTACCACTATCAGTCTTTTGATCGCAGCGGCATCACCAACTGCAGCCGGGGCGGCGGGGCCAAAAATTTCCCCGTCCTCCAATCTTGCATGGGGGGCCGGAACATACTCCTCGTCTGTCACAGCGAGTAAGGGTGCTTTTCCACAGGTGCCGAGCGCAGCCCCATCAGATTGGAGTGGCGCGACTATTACAGGGGTTGCTGGAAGCACCAAAATTACCTCCACCCCGGGAGCCTTTTCGAGCACCTCAATCGGCTCTTTTGTTGATGATGGTATCGGCGGGATCGTAAGCGATGGAGTCTCCGTTACAGAGATGAATGCGCTAATCCCGGTATACCCGCGCCAAGGCCTCTCTAAAATAAAAGCCGTCTCGCTCGATGGGGTGACAGCAACGCTGACCATTGCTGCTATTAACTCTGGTACCGGCGGCCTCTACATAGTCGCCCCGGCTGCAGCGGTAGTTGCAGTCGTTGAGGGACTTGGCGGGCTGGCATATCTGTTGGATGTAACAACACCTGTGACTAGCGGCCTCTGCCTAGGTACTCTCTGGGCGGGGTCTGTATGCCCATACAACTCGAACTATCTCTCATTTTTCAGCACCATGGCGCTCCAGGCTGCGTCTGCGGATGGAGGCTTCCCCGCCGCCGGTTTCACTCTCAAAGAAGGTCAACCGGACTCTAACTCCACATTTGCCATTGTAAGCCCGGGGACCATTTGGGCGAAGTACTACGACCCCGACGGCGCCGGCCCACTCCCCCTTGCCCCATGGGCAGTGCCCAGCGCGACTGCCGGAGCGATTGCTCGAGAATGCAGGCCAGATGACCTCGATCGACGAATACCTAATGCCGGAGGAGTCGATTACTGCGCAGTTAATTTTGTTGCTCTAAATGCAGGCCAGAACTCACTCACCGGGAGGCCGTATAACTACTACTCCCTCCCTATAACGTGGGCAGCAGCGATCTCGGGAAGTATCTCCGGGGCTGACATTGCAATCAGCGGAGATGAATTCGCTAATGGCGATGTAATCACGAAACTGCAGGTAAAGAACTCAAAGGCAAAACTCACGGGGACCCTTCTGCCATGCCCGGCCCTCAACAGGATCTACACCTCTTCAGAGGTTGGGCCCGCTAATGACGTCGGAGATTTCGACCTCACCATTAGCAACTACGCCTTAGGGTGCAATGTGCCTGCTGGATCCTCCACCAAGATCCAGGCGACTGGCTCAAAAGACACGCAATTGTCGCAGATTCCTGGCGAACCTGCACTTGGGACAAACCTCGCGAAGAAGGCTTCATTTACCCTGATAATGCCGTAATTTAGGAGTGGTCTCAAACGGGCGAGCAGAGACTGCTTTTTCAAAATAGACGTGTATGCAAATGGCGATGCCTCGGGGATGACCCCGAGGCATCGCCATTTGATTCGCTCTACTTATCCACCGATTCGCAGGTTGTATTCCTTGATCGCTGCATCGGCACCAGTCTTAGCTTCTTTCAGTGCCTTAGCCGGGGAGAGGCCCTCTAGAAATAGTTTCTCCTGCGCTTTTAGCACCGCATCTCGAACTGCCTGATAGGCACCGATTACAGGTCCAGCAGTTGCAGAGTTATTGGCACCGTTAATGAGTTGGTCGTATGCAACTTTGAACTCTGGGTCTGCAATCCACTTGTTCTTCAAGATCGCAACGTCTACTGCTGATTTACGTGTCGGAACGTAGCCGGTAGATGCAGACCAGTCGGCCTGGATCTCTGGCGAGTTCAACCACTTTGCAAAATCAAACGATGCAAGCTGCTGGGCGGGAGTGCTCCCCTTCTTCACGATGTAGAGAGCGCCACCACCGACAAGGACGCCGCCCTTGCCAGAGGGCCCTGGCATTGGCCCAACACCTACCTCAGCGCCACCAGACTCGCCCGACTCGATTACCTGCTGGATAGTCCCAAGAGCGGCAGAGGTATCAATCGTCATACCAACATCCTTGCTGCGAATACCTAGAAGGTTATTAAAACCAGCGGTGCCGCTAGCGGAGTTTGTAACAGCCAATCCGTCTTTAACCATTGCCTGCATCCATGTGAAAATCTCTAGGCCAGTTGAGTTGTCGAAGGTAACCGCTGATGCTCGCGATGCGCGACCGTTGTCGTTATTCGCATAGAGCACGCCGGCCTTAGCAGACCACTGCTCTAGATACCAAGGGTCGAGTTTCTGCCCCCAGCCATACTTATATCCAACTGCCTGAAGTTTGACCGCCGCAGCACGCACCTCTTCGAGGGTCTTAGGCGGGTTTTCCGGGTCTAGCCCTGCTTGACGAAAACCATTCTTGTCGAAGTACAGAACTGGATTGGAGACGTTGAAGGGCATTGGCTGCAACTCGTCCTTGACGGAGTAGTAGCCGAGTACGCGCGGAATAAAATCAGAGGTGTCGTACTTGGTCGCATCGATACATACCTGCGCAGGGAGAATTGCCTGAGTATCGATCATCTGTTGCGTACCAGAGTCTTCAATCTGGACGAGGTTTGGCAGGTCACCACTGGTGAGTCCAGCTCGGAACTTCTCAAGAGACTCGCGATAGCCGGTCTGATTAATCAGGGTCACCGCAACTTTTGACTGAGACTCGTTGTACTGCTTAGTCAATCGGACCAAGGCCTCTTCGTTAGCCCTGTTCATCGCATGCCACATCGTTATCTTGACCGGAGCGGTTACCTTGTCTAGAGCAGAAGTTGGGCAGGATGCGCTAGAGCCTCCTCCACCATCACCACCACTTGACCCGCCACCACAAGCCGCAAGGCTGATGGCAAGCACGACTCCGGTTGCTAGCGCAACTGAGGCCCTAAATGAATATCTCTTCGATGAATAGCGCACACTTGCTCCTGAGTTTTGGGGGTACATGGTTAGCCTTTCACAGCACCGGCGGTTAGACCGCGCACTAACTGCTTCTGGAAGATAACTAAGAGAATTATTAGTGGCAGCGCCGCTATCACGACGCCGGCGAACGTGACATTTACCTGATCCAGGCTCGTGGCACGCAGTTGACGGAGCCCAATCTGAAGAGTGCGGTATCGCGAGTCCTTTGTGACAATTAATGGCCAAAGATACTGATTCCATGCCCCTAGGAATGAGAAGACCGCCAATGCAGCCATTGCGGGTCTCGCTAGGGGAACAGCGACTCTCGCCATAAAGCGCCAGTGACCATACCCATCGAGCGCGGCCGCGTCCCTTAGGTCTCGAGGTACACCTAAAAAGGCCTGACGCAGAAGGAATGCACCGAATCCGGTAGCCATAAATGGAGCAGCTAACCCAGCGTACGAGTTATACCAACCAAGGTTCACGACGGTGGTGAGGTTCGTAATTACCGTCACTTCAAATGGCACCATCAGCGTGGCGAGGAAAATAATGAAGAGCGTCCTCTTTAATGGAAACTCTAGAAAAGCAAACGCATAAGCAGCACAGGTCGCTGTAACGATCTGGCCGGTCACGATCAAAACAGTCACGATGACTGAGTTCATTAGATAGAGCGACATATGCCCGGCGTTCCAGGCATCTGAGTATGCACCCCAGGTTGGCTTTGTCGGGAAGAATAACGGCGGTCGTGCTGCGATTTGGAGTGGCGTTAGCAATGAGTTAACGACTGTGATGTAGATCGGAAAGAGAATAATCACCGCTAGGAGTGTAAGGAACACATAACGAATAGCAACAGAGGCTCGGCGCCTCTTATGCCGTTTTGCGATAGCAACTCTGTCTTCCTCGCTCACGACGAGATCAATTATTGGCACAGCAGGTTTTGATGCACGATCGCGGAACTCAGTTGCCATAGTGAACCCTCCTCTCGAGGATGCGCATCTGAGCGGTAGTCAAGAAAAGTGTTACGCCGAACAAGGCAACAGCGAGCACAGCAGCCTTGCCCTCATTTTGATCACGAAGGGCTTTAAAAATCGCATAAGTCAGAACATTTGTTTTATCAATCGGTCCACCCTGAGTCAGTAGATCAATCTGCCCGAAGGTCTGGAATGCCACAATCGATCCGACCACGAACGCAAAGAAAACCGTAGGCGAAAGCAGCGGAAGAGTGACGCGCCAGAAGCGAGTCCAAGGGCGTGCTCCGTCGACCTCTGTTGCCTCAATGATCTCATCAGGTATGGCTTGGAGCCCTGATGACATGACAATGAATGAAAGCCCTAAATTCTGCCAGATAGTTGTAACCGCTACTGCGAATAATGCGTACTTTGGGTTCTCAAGAATTGCGGGGTTGGTAGTTAAACCAAGCCATGGAAGTAACCCAACCTGCGGGTTTAAGAGCGTCCCAAAAATTACAGATGCAACCGCTACTGAGGTTGCGACTGTCGATGAGAAGATCGTTCGATATGCCCCTATTCCACGTAGGCGTTGATTCGCAACCATTGCTAGGAGCAACCCGAGGATTATTCCGGCAGGCACAGTAAGGAGCGCAAAAACAATGGTGACGCGGAAACTGTTCGTGAAGTAGTCAGAGGTCAATACCTCACGAAATTGATCGAGCCCGACGTAGCGCGCCGGTAGGCCTGGAAAGGGAGGAGTTCTAAAGAATCCCAGGTAGAAGTTCTTAAAGAATGGGTAGAAGACGAAGACAGAGAAGATCAGCAGAGACGGGGCGAGCATTAGATAACCGAGACCGGTCTCTCGGCGTCGGCGGTTTAAGAAACGCTTCGCCGGGGCTACATCCAACATTAAATGCGTCGCCATTAATTCCGTCGTCTCAATATCAGCTGTCACTCGTCGTCCCCAACTGATTGCGAGTCATCCGCATCAAGGCGCAGCCCTGTCGTCGCGTCAAAAAGGTGAAGACCTACTGGGTCGGCGCTCAGCCTCACATCTGCTCCCTCTACCGGGCGCTCTGTCTCTACCGTCTGACGCACAATTACCATCTGCTCATCAGCGAGCCGGCATACGACATGGCGTTCATGCCCAAGCGACTCGATGACTGCAACAGTTGCATCAAGAGCGAATTGAGTCTCACTGGAGTGAGGGAGAATACGCACGTGCTCTGGGCGAACCCCAAGCACGACCTCTAGGCCTGTTGCATTTCTTGCCGCCCCAGAGATCTCGCTCGGGAGTGCGATCGCTCCCCCGGCGGTAACTAGCTGATGGGCCCCGCCCTCGGAGGAGATCGTCCCTGTAATTGTGTTCATTGGTGGGGCGCCAATAAAGCGCGCTACGAAGAGATTCGCCGGGCGCTCATATACGTCCTGCGGAGGCCCAACCTGCTGGAGCACCCCCTCGCTCATGATCGCGATTCGATGCCCCATCGTCATGGCCTCAACCTGGTCGTGCGTTACGTAGACAACAGTTGCGTCGAGACGACGCTGCAACTCAATCAACTCGGCGCGTGTCTGAACCCGCAATTTGGCGTCGAGATTACTCAGAGGCTCATCCATCAGGAATACCGAAGGCTTGCGCACGATGGCTCGAGCTAGGGCGACGCGCTGACGCTGTCCTCCGGATAACTGCGCAGGCTTCCTGTCTAGGAGGTCGCTAAGCCCTAGCGCTCGTGCTGCCTCCTCAACAAGTGGCCCGCGCTCATTCTCTGGAACTTTGCGAGACCGAAGTGGAAACTCAATATTGCGCGCAACCGTCATATGCGGATATAGCGCGTACGACTGGAACACCATTGCAATATCTCTATCTTTTGGCTCCACATCGTTTACGACGCGATCGCCAATAGCAATTTGCCCGCCACTCAGGTCCTCGAGCCCCGCGATCATCCTAAGTGCGGTAGATTTGCCGCATCCAGAGGGGCCTAGGAGCACCAAGAATTCGCGGTCTCTAATCTCAAGGCTGAGGTCGTTCACAGCGACAACATCGCCGTAGCGCTTACTAACATGATCGAGAACGACTCTTGCCATTTGGGCTGCCTCCTAAGGCTTCACGCGGAGACTAACCGCGAGGAGCAGCACTGGCGTGGTGATTGGAGTGAACTTCGAAGAACATTCTGCCAAAAAATTCGTGAGTCACATTTATTTGGCCCCCTAAGGCAATTGCCCGGTATGGTCTAGATGTGACGCTCCGCATTGCGACCCTCGTCAAGCAGATACCCGCACTTGAGGAGATGCGCATCGGGCCAGATGGCCGATTAGACCGATCAAACTGTGCCCTTGAGATGAATCCATACTGCAGACGAGCAGTCTCCGCCTCTGTTGAAGCAGTACGTGAGCATGGAGGCTCTGTAACTGTCATCACCCTTGGGCCCCCCGGCGCTGTAGACGTTCTTCGTGAGGCGATCGCATGGGGAATGCAGAGGGGCGTAGAGATCTCCGGTATCCACATATGTGGACCCGAGTTCGCAGGCTCTGACACTCTTGCCACAGCGCGAGCACTCGTTGCATCAATGGATACGGTTCTTCGAAGTCATGCTTCTGCGAATGGCGCGACTAGAGCCGCCATGGCGTTTGACATTGTTATTGCCGGCAAAAATTCCGTCGACTCAGATACTGGGCAGGTTCCACCAGCAGTCGCAGAGTTGTTGGACCTCCCACTCCTCGCCGGAGTTCGCTGGTGGTCGATTGAGAATGACGAGTTGCATGCCCACCTTGAACACGGGGATTCCTTAGTTGAGGTAGTAGTTGAATTACCTGCATTTATAACCACAGCTGAGCGACTTCTTGAGCCAGCAAAGGTCGATCCGGTCGGGCGTGCCGAGGTACCGGAGCATTTAATAACAGAGTTAAACGCTTCCCAGATTGGTGCTGGCCCGTGGGGTGATGCCGGATCGCTGACTTGGGTAGGCGAGCCCATGGCAATCGACCTGACACGCACTGGCGAGAAGAACCCCGATGCATCCCTGGAGTCACAAGTCTTACGCGCTCTTGAGGTTCTACTGCAGAGCAATGCGCTCAGCGACGAAGCCTCGATTCAGGAGCCCCAAACAGTCTCAGGGCCAGTAGCGCTTGATGGGCCCTCGATAGCCGTGCTCGTGGAGCCAGGGCTTGAGGCGCAGTGCCGCAATCTCATAGCGAAAGCCGCCAACCTCGCTGATCAGATTGACGGATACTGCACAGCGATTACCTTCGACGGAACTCCTTTTGGTCTCGGCCAAGCGCTGGGTCGCTGGGGAGTCGGGCAGAGCATTGAGGTGAGTAATGCTCTCGTCGAAGAGGACGCCGCAGCCGCCGTAATTGCCTGGGCCATAGATGCGCGGCCATGGGCAATTCTCGCTTTATCTACATCTTGGGGGCGCGAGGTTGGAGCACGCGCCGCTGCAGCACTAAATGCTGGGATGATCGGAGACGCGGTCTCCTTAGCGGTCTCGGACGAAGGCCGACTGATTGCTACCAAGTCAGCACTCGGAGGGGCATTCGTTGTACCTATTGGTTGCCGATCGGATATTCAGATTGCGACGGTTCGTGCTGGCCTGCTTCCAAGCGCCTCGCCTCGAGCGCTCTTCTCACCGCCTCGGAACGTTCATATCGGCGTCGCCGCACGCCATCGTATGAAGATTCTGAGTCGCTCCCGCGATGACTCGATCGATCTCCTTGCTACATCCCATCGCATAGTGGGGATTGGGCGAGGAGTTGATCCGGACGAATACCCCCAACTCGATGCACTTACTTCGCTACTCGGTGCCCCTATCGGTGCCACGAGAAAGGTAACGGATGCTGGGTGGCAGCCAAGGGGGCGTCAGATCGGGATCACTGGAATATCTGTCACTCCCCGGCTATTTATATCTATAGGTGCCCAAGGAAAACTAAATCACTCGGTCGGTTTTCGCGGGGCGGGGACCGTACTTGCTATTAACTCCGATCCAGATGCTGCAATCTTTGACTACGCAGACATTGGCATCGTTGGAGACTGGCGAGTAGTGCTGCCGTTACTCGTCAAGGCGCTGACACCCCACGTGAGCTCAGACTAAAGGCACTAATAGATCGAGTTGTAGGGGGCCCGGTCACCTAACGCAGTCCTCAGACTCGAGGCGAGGGCGTTCAGTCTTTAACCGGCACCCTATAGAACACTGCGAGAAGCGCCAGGGCGCCACCGCCTCCTAGCCCTGCAGAGATCGCTAGACCGCGCCATCCGAGCATCTCGTCTGCGATACCAAGCGCATGATCAATGGACCAGTTTCCCGCTCCTAATCCGCCAATAGCAATCCCTACGAGCAGAAGGGTGAGCACGTACTCATAGCCTTCGCCTGGCCGAAAGATAAAGAAGCCATTCTTCCGGTGGTTGGTTATGAAGGCGACGAGCATCACGCCGACGACTCCCGCAGCGGCTAGCGGAGTTGCGATCCCGAGAATCAGCATTGCACCGGCTGCCAACTCAGTGATGCTCGCGGTCCACGCGTGGAGAATGCCCGGCTTCATTCCAAGACTCTCGAACCAACCAGCGGTCCCCTTGATCTTTCCACCTCGGAATATGTGGTTATACCCGTGAGCGATCATCACGACTCCAAGGGCGATACGAATAATCAACAACGCAGCATCCACGCCGCCATTCGCACCAGTGGATGTATTCTCAAATGTAAGCATGTATTCCTCCACGAATTACTCGGTACTGAGCAATGCCCTGCTCAACTACTTCTCGACTTAAGCGCTACGAGCGAGCACGCTACCGGCTCGGCATACCGAAAGCGGGCTTTTCCTAATCTTGCTCCCGAATCCACGCGATACCTGCGGCTCGCGCCTACGGTCGCGGCCATGAACGCAGCCAACCCGATTATCGCCGCCATAGTTCCTAGTGATGTAGTTGCCCAGAGCCGCCAATGCATGCGCTGTGGCACTGCGACGGAGATGCGTTTTTATGGTTGCTGCCCCGAATGCACCGATGCGCTGTACTTAAAGTTTCCCGGCGTGGGGCGCGCTGTTGAGGCCGAGGCCTACGAGCCCAAGATGAATGTCACCCCGAACGCAGTCGCAGTAAAAGACGACTGACGCTCACTCCCCTGATACGCGCTTCTCGTGGCGAAGACTAGGGAGTAGCCCCGCATTGGTCAGCAGGCGAACCGCTCTTGCCTCTGCAACATCGACGATGAGAGCATCGCCTGGGCTTCGACCAACAACAAAAGAGACGACGCAGTCTCCACAGACTTCTGTGTGCTGCATTACACACTCGTCACAGTCGACCCTGAAAGCTTGATCATCCCCTGATCCAGATGGGTGTCGATAACGTGCGCGCTCGGCATCGTCTCCACCCTCAATCAATCGAGGCCCTAGGTAAGCCGCTGACCCCTCTAATACAGCAGGCACTTCCGCCCTAAAGGCGGCTGGACTCTTTACTACAGCGTGAACCAACGGTCGCCCGTTGGTCGTCTCGTCACTCATAACTCTCTCCGGTCTGGTTAAGGGCCTATTGGCCCATCTCCTCCGCCCAGAGAGCACCCTTACAGGGGGGTGTGACAGTCATCCGGGGGTCGCGCTCACTGACCCGCAAGAAACCTTTATTAATCAGGCAATCTCAGAGAGCAAAGCCTGAACTCTTCTGTCAATCTCGTCACGAATCAGTCGTACCTCCTCGGGAGGGCGACCAGCGGGGTCATCAAGCACCCAATCGAGGTAGCGCTTCCCCGGGAAGATTGGGCATGCATCGCCACAGCCCATCGTGATCACAACATCGGAGGCTTTAACCGCAGCCTCAGTGAGTTTCTTAGGCTCCGCATCGACGAGATCTATGCCCATCTCTGCCATCACGCTTCGGACCGCTGGATTGATCTGGTCAGCCGGAGCAGACCCGGCCGAGCGAACTCTCACCCGATCCCCTCCGTGATGGGCCAAGAGAGCGGCTGCCATCTGGCTTCGCCCCGCATTATGGACACAGACGAATAAAACTTCAGGCACGTTCATATCAGGCATCCTCTGCACCGCTCTCTCTCTTATCCATAAATACAAGGAAGACTGCCAACGCCCCAACTGCTCCACCGACTATTTGCGCAATCACAAAACCAGGTGCGGACTCCGGTGCAATTCCAGCGAATGAATCGGAGAGCGTTCGCGCGATTGTTACTGCAGGGTTTGCAAAAGAAGTTGACGACGTAGCGAAGTATGCAGCAGTGATGTAACCGGCAACAGCAAAGGGTGCCATCACGTGCCGCCCCGATGTAGCGACACCAAAAACAATCATTAGAAGCCCGAATGTTGCGACGATCTCACCTAGCCAGATACCTCCACCAGAGCGAACATGGGTCGAGAGATTTACTGCATCAAGCCCAAACATCAGGTTGGCGATAATCGCACCGAGCACTCCCCCAACGATCTGGGCAATAACGTATCCAACTGCTTCTTTTGTAGACTTAAGGCCACCAAATATGCGATCGACAATCGTAACTACTGGGTTGAGATGTGCACCTGATACGTGCCCGAAAGCGAGGATGATCGCTACTAGCGCTCCCGCTGTAGCGATCGTATTCTCGAGCAACTGAAGCCCAACGTCATCCGGACTAAGTCGCTGAGCCATGATCCCGGAGCCGATTACTGCCGCAACAAGCATGCCGGTACCAATTCCTTCAGCCGCTAAACGCCGTCTTAACAGCATGCTCGCCTCGCTCGCTTAGAGACACCTGAAACTTCCTCGAGTCGGGCGATCTCGTGGCCCACACGATCTAAGGCTCCTGGAGCCAATGAGTAATAGGTCCAAGGCCCCTCTCTAGTTCCAACTATGAGCCCTGCGTCTTTTAAAACGCGGATGTGGTGACTCACTAAAGGCTGTGAAGCACCTAGATCGTCAACAAGGTGGCATACGCAGAGCATTTCTTGGGTAAGGGCATTGATGATCCTCCACCTCATTGGCTCAGCAATGGCGCGCAGAGTATCGGGGACTTCGTGTTTAGCGAGAGCTAGGCGTACAGGCATCGCATAAATCTATATTGATATGAGCTGCAACCGCAAGTTACTGAAGGGCTTCTATAACGAGGAATTAGGTCTACGAACGCAGTGCGGATAAGAAGGGGTCAACTGCAACCACAGTCGCCCCCTCGCGTTCGGCCTGCCCGGCTACTACGCCGTCTGAGGAGATAAGCAAGACCGGTAGAGAGGCGGAGACTGAAGAAACCTCGCGAACAATCGCAGTCCCGACAGGCTCACCGACTGCAGAGAAAACCGCTCTAACTCCAGGTCGACCGATCTTTCCCGGAGGCTCAAGATCGTCGCCTGCGAATACAACGGTGATGTCACAGCGAAAACGTGAGTGGAGCGACCGAAGCGAAGCAACTAAATGTCCGCGCTGGTCGCTAACGCGCTCATCAGGCCACGCACGTGATGCAATATCAGTGCCATCGACCACAACAACAAGTCTTGGGGTGCGCAGAAGTGCATCTACTCCCTCTGACGTATCCGCACGGAGCCCAACAGGGATTCGCGGTGCCGGGCGTTGAGCAGTTGCGCCGCCCTCACCAAAGCTCGCTCCGGATACCTTCTGTCCTCCGCGTTCACCGACACGGTCTGAGGCACGATCTGCAGTTGGGGTCTGAGACTGTTCGGTGGCTCGTGTTGGGCGATTGGGCGCAAGCTCCGGTGCTGTTAGTTCATCTAAGCGTGCACTCAACCTACGCGCTAAAGATGCTGCGTCTGCGAGAGCAATGCGCTCAGGCGCTGGTGCCCGGCCACGTTTGATTCCCTCTACCTCAAACTCTGCTGCGCGTGCTCGGTCGACAGCCACTGCCCGCTCGCCATCTGCTTGAGCGAGCCGCCTCTCCAGAGCCGCTACATCAGTTGCGAGTTCATCGATGCGCGCATGAGCCTCCTCGATCTCACGGGCCGGGCCGGCCGCGCGCAGAAGCGCCTCGGCCTTATCAGCCCGACTTGCATGCTCCGCAGCGTGGAGTCGACGCTCAAAATCGTCACGCGCAGCGGTAGCGCGACGTGCTGTCTCTTCAGCCTGCTCCGCTAGTTCAAGTGCTGCACGAATCTCTTCATCTACAGACTCATCGCGAACCTGGGGGGCTACTACAGCCTCAACTACCGCTCGCCTCCCTGCTAGATCAAGAGCACAGGCCGCTCCTAGTCCATAGCCCCAACCAGTTGGTCTCTGTGCGTATAGTGCCGATACCAAAGTTGGAAGTTCGCCTCGCGCGTCAGCCTGATTAATTCGATCAAGCGCTCGCTCGACACTCCAACCAGCAAGCGCACTCTTAGCGGCGTCACTCTCCAAGAACTCTTGGCCCGCGCTGCGTCGAATCTCCATATCGCTGATGAGCGTCTCTAGAGAGCATCCCGCAACTTCAAGAAGTGGAGCCAGCAAGTGTTCTGGAACATGAGGAAGCGACGGCTCGGTCTTTGCGGTGATCGGAGGATCAATCTGCATCGCTTAAAGACTTCCCTCAGCAGCAACTTCGGGAGCGATGACCTGAATGCGATCGCCCTGAGCGCCACACCAACGACACTGAACCGACTCGATCTCCTCTTCAACAACCTCGATCGACTCGATCTCTAGATCTCCGCCCACAGTGAAGTGGTGGAACTCGCGAGTGCGGCGTGAAATAGCGAGATCAAAGCGTGTGAGGTTCCCGCATCCGTCGCATCTGTATCTAGTGGTTGTCATGACGCAAGCGATACTACCGATACTCGCTGCAGTTCTAGGTTTACTTAGCCGCAAAACAATGCCGTTCTGGGGAGGTCTTGACCCTCCACCCGTAACGAACACACGTTCGCTATGCTGTATAGCGATGAAGACTCCTCCCCCGCTGCAGATCGAGAGCCACTCAACGAGTGATCCACTTGCGCGCTTACCCATTGCACAGCAGCGCTCATTCGACCACCTAGGAACTCCGCTCTCCGAGGTCACCTTTGTCGTCTTAGACCTCGAGACCACGGGGACATCACCAGATAGTTGCGCCATTACCGAGATTGGTGCAGTGCGCTACTGCGGAGGTGAACGCACCGCAACATTTCAGACTTTCATCAACCCAGGTTTGCCGATTCCTCCTTTCATAACCGTGCTGACTGGAATCACCGAGGCAATGGTCTACCCGGCACCACCTATTCGTGAGGTCATCCCAGCGCTTCTCGAGTTCATTGGCGGAGCAGTAATAGTTGGGCACAATCTGCGCTTCGATACTTCGTTCATAGATGCAGCGCTGCTTGCCGACGGACGAGAGCGCCTCCCAAACAGGCGCGTCGATACTCTCGGTTTAGCGCGGCGCTTACTACGAGATGAAGTGCCTGATATGAAACTCGGAACGCTTGCGTGTCACCTGCGCGTAGAGGAGACGCCTAATCACCGTGCGCTCGCAGACGCGCAAGCAACTGCGGAGGTACTCCATTCGCTCCTTGAGCGTGCAGCAACTCTTGGGGTCTTAGGGCTAGACGACCTCATAGAACTTCCAAAGATTCGTGCGCATCCATCGGCCTCGAAGCTCAAATTAACTGCAAATTTGCCTAGGCAACCGGGCGTGTATATTTTTCGCAACCGCAAGAACGAGGTCCTATACGTAGGGAAAGCAACAAACCTGCGCTCAAGAGTTCGATCATATTTCGGGGGCGATACTCGATCTAAGGTTCCACAACTGCTGAAGGAACTCGAGCGAATAGACCACATCGTCTGCTCAGATCCTTTGGAGGCAGAGATACACGAACTCCGACTCATTCGCCGCCACGACCCTAACTACAACCGCGTAGGTAGAGGGTGGAGGCGTTACGCATATGTAAAACTTACAGTCAACGAACGCTTTGCGCGTCTAGTCGTGGTAGCTGAGGCAACCCCTGACGGCTCCGTCTATCTCGGGCCGTTTAGATCGCGTGCGATTGCGACTGAGATTAAGGAAGCAATTGAGTCGTCGGTGCCGTTGCGGCGATGCACGCAACGCATCTCGCGAAGTGCTGTGATCTCACCTGACACACCGTGCTCGCCCGCTCAGTTGGGGGTTGCTGCATGCCCTTGCAGAGCGGAGACTTCGGAGGAAGATTACCGAGCCATTGTTGAGCGTGCAGTTCTCGCGCTGTCCTCAGACCACACTGCGCTACTCGAGCCCATTGAAGCACGCATGGTCTCCTTCGCGGATCAAGAACGATTTGAGGAGGCGACACAGCAAAGAGACCGCCTTGCGGCGCTATCAAAAGCGCTTGGTCGACTTCGCTCCGTCGAATGGCTTAGGGCCTCGGGGAACCTACGATTCGCTACCCAGGATGGCGTAAGAGAATTCGAGGGTGGGCATTTAGTAACTAGCAGCACTCCAAGTCTCGCCGATTTTGATCCGAGACTCGAGAGAGCATCCGTGCAGGTACTTCCGCTAGGGCAGCCTCCAGCACGCGAGGAGATAGACGAACTCCTAGTAGTTGCACGTTGGCTAGAGCATGAGCTCACTGCAGGTCGGGTTCGACTCCTAAATGCAACTGGGTGCGCCTCCACGCCATGCTCGGGCCCGCTCCCCGCCTATCAACCCATAAAGCGTGGAGCCGGTGAACTTGAAGCTCTTCAGAACTCCTGCACTTGAACCTGCTCTTGAGAGCTGGCCATCTTTAGCGGGGAGGAATGCGACGAGGAATCTGGGGCTCGCCACCCGACTCGCCACCACGGTTTGTTCGATTGGGGGCAACCGCAGCATTCACTCGCGTCTTCTCAGCGGGCGCCGGCGATGCGACGGTTGAGTCGGGCGAGGTTTTAGGGAGATTGCGCGGTCGTATCGAGGCGGAGCGATCAGGGTTGGCGGAGCTAATACTCGAGCCATAATTCACTAGAAGGCGCTCTCCGACCTCAAGCACAAGAGATACAACACCTGCAGTAAATAGCGCCCACAAGGGAATGAAAATCACCATGCGCAGATAACGCCCTCCGCCCGATCCAGTGATCAAATCAATTAAGTCATTGGTTGAGAGAAGGCCGATAAATACCGCGACTTTCAGCGTAATAAATCCGGCAACAGGAACAGCGATTACCCATGAAACAATACGAGCCGCCAACGGAAGGTTTCCCTCATAAGGCGGCAGATGAATGCGGTTAGATCTTGCCGGAGCCTGGCGTTGAGGCTCAGCCGGAACTGAGATGGATGCAGATGGGGCACTCACTCCACCAGGTTCTACCGATGTTGTATCAGAACCGGGTACCCGCAGAGTGCGAGCACACCCCCCACATTTAAACGTGCTGCCGGGTGCCGCTCCGTCAATACGATGGCGCTCTCCGCATGCGGGGCATTGCAAGCCGCGAGCCACTATGCAGACTCTCCAGCCGCGGCCTCTTTACTTATTGAGGCGAGCCGACTCAGAGCCGTTGCCGCTGCGCCGCTATCGATACTCGCGGCTGCTACGACTAATCCTTCAGGGATATCAGTGACTAAATCTGCAACTACAAGCGCGGCCGCTGCATTAAGTACAACGATGTCGCGCACCGCTCCGGACTCTCCCGCGAGGACTCTGCGCGACATATCTGCGTTATGCGCCGGATCGCCGCCAACGAGTTCATCGCGCGTCGATCGCGCTACCCCAAACTCAGTTGGGTCAAGGAGAAATGTTGTGTGCTCGCCATCGCGGTATTGGTGAACGGTCGCGACATCAGTTGTGGTGAGTTCGTCGAGTCCGTCATGCCCAAAGAAAACCATGGCGTGCTTTGCGCCCAGAGCAGCTAACCCACGCACAATTCTGTTCGCCATCGCAGGGTCAGAGACACCTACAACTTGGCGCTTCACGCGTGCAGGGTTTGCGAGCGGCCCTAGGAAGTTAAATGTTGTTGGGACTCCAAGTTCGCGCCGGGGCGCTGCAGCGAATCTAAGAGCGGGGTGATAACGAGGTGCAAAGAAGAAGCCAATGCCTGCCTCTCGCACGCAACGCGAGACTCCGTCTGGCCCAAGATCAAGAGTGACCCCTAATTCTTCAAGGAGATCCGCTGATCCGCATGCCGATGACGCAGCGCGGTTGCCATGCTTTGCAACCTTCACGCCAGCCCCTGCTACTACGAGCGCTGCGAGCGTTGAGACGTTATAGGTATGCGAACGGTCGCCACCGGTTCCACATGTATCGACCATGACACCGTCTGCTCCCTCGGGGTCAAGGTCAACGGGTGTTGTAAACCTAAGCATCGTGCCAACTAGCGCAGCGATCTCCTCAGGGGTCTCCCCCTTCGCTCGCAGAAGCACAGCGAGTGCAGCAATCTGTGCATCGGTTGCGTTGCCGGCGAGGATCGTCTCCATGGCCTGAGTAAGTACCTCGGGTTCAAGGTCTTCTCGATGCAGCAATGGCCCTAACGCGTCAGCCCAAACAAAACTCATACGAGCCACGCCGCTAGGTCAATCGAGAGAACAGATT
>JBAXPT010000018.1:0-19209 GCA_037132095.1 Actinomycetes bacterium | reverse complement strand
TGGTGCTCGTTGGACATCGGCCGAATTACATACTGAACCGGGAATCGGGGATCGATGAGGTTTCGGTCAGAAGCAATGTAGAGATGCTCCAGGTGGTAAAGCAGAGTAGGTCCGCCATACCAAGGCATGGAATCCGAGTGGGTGGTGACGTTGTCGCCATTGAGCGCTGAGATGGGTATGAACGTGAGGTCGGGTATATCCAATTTTGCCGCAAACTCGCTGAACTCCTCGCAGATGGAGTTGAAGACGTCTTCTTCCCAATCAACAAGGTCCATCTTGTTTACGCAGAGCACGAGGTGAGATACGCGCAGAAGTGATGCAATAACCGCATGGCGACGTGACTGCTCAAGAATCCCTTTACGGGCATCGATCAGGACCAATGCGAGATCAGCTGTTGAGGCTCCGGTAACCATGTTTCGGGTGTACTGAACGTGGCCAGGAGTATCGGCGATAATGAATTTACGTTTCGGGGTTGCAAAATACCTATAAGCAACGTCGATCGTGATTCCCTGTTCGCGCTCCGAGCGAAGCCCATCTGTCAGTAAGGCAAGGTTCGTGTAGTCGAAGCCCTTCTCTCTGCTGGTCTTCTCGACCGCTTCAAGTTGGTCCTCGAATATCTGCTTACTATCGAGGAGGAGGCGCCCAATGAGCGTTGACTTTCCGTCATCGACAGACCCTGCAGTAGCGAAACGAAGCATCTCCATTAGAAGTAGCCCTCCCTCTTTCGATCCTCCATGCCGGCTTCACTGATTCGATCATCAGCGCGAGTTGCTCCGCGTTCGGTAATCCGCGCTGCAGCGACCTCGATTATCACCTCGGCGGGATTTGAGGCGGGTGACTCTAGGGCACCAGTGCAGGTTGCGTCGCCGACCGTTCGGAAACGAACAAGCATCTCCTCGGGGACTTCGTCGGGAAGCAGTGTAAGGAATGGTGTGATTGCTAGGAGCATCCCGTCACGTTTAATTACAGACCTTCGATGCGCGTAGTAGATGGAAGGAATCTCGATCTCTTCGCGTTCGATGTACTGCCAGATATCGAGTTCTGTCCAGTTTGAGATGGGGAATACTCGAATGTGTTCACCGCGTTTATGTCTACCGTTGTAGAGGTTCCAGAGTTCAGGTCGCTGGTTTTTTGGGTCCCACTGACCAAATTCGTCACGGAAAGAGTAGATGCGTTCCTTAGCGCGCGCCTTCTCCTCGTCCCTGCGCCCACCCCCAAATGCGGCATCGTATTTTCCATCCGAGATGCCATCGAGGAGTGCAACTGTCTGGAGCTTGTTTCGGCTTGATCGAGGGCCTGTCTCTTCAACGACGCGTCCGGAGTCGATCGCTGCCTGAACCGATGCGATTACTAAATTGACCCCAAGTTCAGCGACCCTGCGGTCTCTGTAGTCAATTACCTCATCGAAGTTGTGTCCTGTATCGACATGCATTACTGGGAATGGAATTCGCGCAGGGTAGAAGGCCTTCTCGGCAAGCCTGAGCATGACAATCGAGTCCTTGCCCCCGGAGAAGAGCATCACCGGTCTCTCAAACTCAGCAGCGACCTCGCGAAAAATGTGAATTGATTCGGCTTCGAGTGCGTCGAGATGCGGAACCTGAACAGCCTTCACTATTTTACCCTTTCGCGTTTTAGTCTTTGATCGGTAGAGTCACATGGGTGTGGCTAATGAGATTATTAGATATGAATGGCTGCCCCCGAAGGATGGAGTGTACCGGCCGGAACTGGCATTTCGGTCCAATTCAGACGACGTTTGGGGGCTCAAGTGGGCGGCTATTGAATGCGCTGCCCTTGGGGTGGAGATCAGATCTCGCCTCTCGCTATAGATATCGCTTCTTTAGCGAATTCATGCCTGCAGATGAGCAGGTCGGGGAGGCTGGTATCAGGGCCGTTGTATACGAGAGGTGAGCCGTCAAGGCGCGATACGTGGAGCCCTGCGGCAGCGGCTACGGCGACTGGCGCGCAGTTATCCCATTGATACTGACCCCCTGAGTGTGCATACATCTCTGCCTCGCCTCTCACTACTGCCATGGCCTTAGCCCCAGCAGACCCCATCTCCACGAGGTCTCCCCCCATAACTTCGCAGATATGCAGAGTCATTGCGGATGGGCGGGTTCGGCTCACAACCATGCGAATCTGATTCGAGGTCAGAGTGGGTAGAACGGGCGGCTCGAGCGTCGACATGACAACGCCAAGAGATGGAAGGGCAACTGCGCCGAGACTTGGTTCTCCGTCGATACTGAGTGCAATGTGGACGGCCCAGTCGTCTCGCCCCTCTCGGTACTCCCTAGTTCCATCGAGTGGGTCGACGATCCAGACGCGACTCGAACTTAAGCGTGCGTGGTCATCCTCAGACTCTTCGGAGAGCACAGCGTCGTCAGGGCGTTGAGAACGCAGGGCCTCGAGAATGTAGATATTGGCGTCTCGATCTCCCTGGTCTCCAAGCGCCTTATCACCAGCATCGCCAGCGAACATGGCGCGCGTCTTAAGAAGAAGTGCTCCCGCTTCGTCGGCAATCTTGACAGCTAGTTCTTGATCATTCATCTCCGGCTCCAAGCATCGGGGGAGTCAATGAGTGCCTGAACGTGCTTAGGTAATTTCTGAGCAACTAGATCGGCAAGCGTGGTCTCTTCCAATACAACGCGCAGAGATGCCCGAACTGCGACCCAAATATCTGCAACTTTGCTAGCAGCTCCAGAGTAATTTTGATCCTCAGGCGCCTCGCCGCGCACGGCTGCAAGAGGCCCATCAACTGCACGGATAATGTCGGCAAGGGAGATTGTCTCTGCCGGGCGAGCAAGAAAATAACCACCGACGGCACCACGTTGAGAGCGAACTATCCCGCTGTTCCTAAGAGCGCTCAGAATATTCTCGAGGAAATTTGCGGGGATGGCTTGCAACTGTGCGAGCGCCTCGGCCTTGATCGGCTTTGCAGGCTCGGCGCCGGCGAGTTCGCATGCAGCCCTAACGGCGTAATCAGTTTTTGCTGAGATCTTCAAACTGCGCTCCTGAGAAATTAGAGAGATAGGGGTTGACATCGACAAAATTTGGGTGTCTACTTAACTCATTCCCAACTAAATCGGTAGAATTTATAGAATTTATCGGTTTAGTCCAGAGACTACCTCAACCCCGGAACTGTGAGTGCTTTATGGGGGCTTTTGGCGGTCTCGGGGTCTGCCCACATTGCTCAGATCGAGAGAACAGGAGTTCCGAGAATGGATATTTGGGTCGTTGTGGCAGGGGCGTTAGTTGGTTTTGTAGTCGGTCTCACAGGAATGGGGGGAGGCGCCTTGATGACCCCAATTCTTGTTTTGGTCTTTGGAGTTACCCCTCTGACGGCGGTTTCAAGCGACCTCCTCGCAGCCCTTGTGATGAAGCCGATCGGCGGTGGAGTGCATATCCGCAAGGGTACAGTCCATACACCTGTGGTCAGGTGGCTTGTAATTGGGTCTGTTCCTTCAGCATTCCTTGGAGCAGTGATTCTCGACGTCATGGCTGGGCCAGATTTTGCTGAACGAATGAAGATTTTCTTAGGCGCAACACTCATTGTCGCAAGTTCGGCTATGGCGCTTCGAGCGTTACTCGGTCGGCGTCGAGAGCAGAATGTAATCGATACTTCAATTCCTATGGCTCAGCGTGCTCGGGTGCGACCGCTCCTGACTCTCTGCATTGGGGTATTTGGGGGGCTCATAGTTGGCCTAACGAGTGTTGGGTCTGGATCGCTGATGATCGTCGGTCTCATGCTCCTGTATCCGGGCCTAACTACCTCGGAGCTTGTGGGCACTGACCTTGTGCAGGCAATTCCACTAGTAGGTGCCGCTGCGCTTGGGCATTTACTATTCGGCAGTGTTGAGTTTGGGCTTACCTTTGCTCTGCTAATCGGAGGTATACCAGCGGTTTGGTTCGGTGCCCACTTGTCGTCTACAGCAGCAAACTCATTTGTGCGTCCAGCACTGATGTCGGTGCTGCTCCTATCCGGCATCAAACTGGTCGGGGGATCCAATGGCGTTCTGCTTGCTGGAGTCGTGATCTCAGTCATTGCAGTCATAAGTATGTCGCGGCGCGGTGCAATTGCAGAGCGAGTCGAATTAGAGAAATTAGAACCTGTTCGGTAGGCAGTGGTGGCGGACCCCCTAGTCACCTTCGTGCTGATCTATCTCAGCGCAATCCTCCTACATCTGGCTGGGCTCCGGGATTACGCCCCCCTTTTGGAATAATGTTCTAGACGTGCAGATAAATATTCAACGCCTCAGCCTTGAGTCTTCGCTGCCTGCCGCTCAGCACATTGGAGATGCAGGGTATGACCTCTGCTCTCGCGAGAGGGTCTCACTTGCTGCTGGAGGCGGTCGTGCGCTGATTGGGACCGGCATAGCGATTGGTATCCCTGATGGCTTCGCAGGCTTTATTCAGCCTCGGTCAGGCCTTGCGCTGCGCCATGGAGTGACTTGTCTAAATACTCCCGGTTTGATTGATTCTGGTTACAGAGATGAGATAAAGGTGTTGCTAGTAAATACCGACCCCAAGGTTGAGTACGTAGTCGAGGTTGGGGACAGGATCGCTCAGTTAGTGATCCAACGCTTTGAGCGGATCGAATGGAACGAGGTCTCAAACCTTGACGAGAGTGAACGAAGTCTCGAGGGTTGGGGATCAACCGGCCGATGAGTTATAGCGAGAACATCTCAAGAAATATTTCTACGAGGAGTAGGTAATGAAGCATCCCTTTAAGTTCGGCGTTCAAATGGGCGGCAATCTCTCGTCTAGCGAGTTCAAGGAATTAGCCCTCAAAATTGAGTCGCTCGGGTACACGACTCTTTACGCTCCAGACCACTTTGTAGATACTGACCTTGCCCCGATGGTTGTGCTCAGCATGGCCGCAGCCGTCACTACCGATCTTCGTGTCAGTGCGCTTGTCTTTGCTAATGACTACAAGCACCCGGCAATTCTTGCAAAAGAAATTGCTACTCTCGATGTTCTCTCAGATGGCCGTGTTGATCTCGGAATCGGTGCTGGTTGGATGCAGGTTGATTATGAGCAACTCGGAATTCCCTATGATCGTCCTGGGCTTCGCATCGAGCGCCTTGAGGAGGCCCTTCAGGTGATCAAAGGATGCTGGAGCGGCGAGGAGTTCTCCTTCTCTGGTGACCACTACACGGTTACCAATCACACTGCGACGCCACCCCCAATTCAGCGGCCTGGTCCGCCCATACTCATTGGAGGTGGGGGGCCCAGAGTGCTGCGCCTTGCTGGGCGTTATGCAGACATCATCGGCATTAATCCCAATCTGCGAGCAGGTGCGATTACTCAAGATGCAGCGCAGGATTCAATCGCTTCAATGACTGCTCAGAAGATTGAGTGGATCAAAGAAGGAGCAGGGGAGAGATTCGATTCGTTAGAGCTGCAGATTCGATACTTCGTTGCTGCTGTTACTGACGATCGCCAGGCCTATGCAGAGGCGATGGCTCCGATGTTCGGCATCGATGCCGAGGAGGCACTCGGGGCTGGCGTTGTTCTTGCCGGAACCATCGACGAGATATGCGAGACGCTTATTGAGCGGCGCGAAGTCTGGGGTGTCTCGAATGTTGTATTCGGTAACGACAACTTTGAGTTGCTTGCACCAGTCGTGGAGCGACTCGCAGGGTCATAACTGCAGCCGGAGCTACAGAAGGCTGCGAAGCGTGTCGCGAGTGCGGCGCACCTCATCGGCAGTGCCACCGAACTCAGCGGCTGCGAAATCAGTGACTCCTGCATCGGCTAGGCGCCCAACCTGAGCAGCTACCTCTGCTTCATTACCAACAATCGCAACATCTGCTGGCCCCTCGGCTCCCTCACGATCAAGCATCGCCCTGTAAGAAGGAAGAAAGCCGTAGACAGAGAAGATCTCTGCGGCGCGTGAGCGTGCCCCAGGCGTGTCGTCGGTAACACAGATAGGTAGACCGACTGCGATACGCGGAGCCTCGCGTCCGACAGACTTCGCTGCTGCAGCGATCGTTGGAACCGTAAAGGACTCGATTGTTTTCGGCCCGGTCATCCATGTGATGGTGCCGTCGGATTGCTCGCCTGCGAGCCGAAGCATGATTGGCCCGAGAGCCGCTACGAGCAGCGATGGAGGGGTTGCATCGGGTACACCTATAGAGGCGTGGACCTTAAGTGTCTCACCATCTATGTCCGCCGGTTGCCCATTGAGCAACGGTACGAGAGCTCTTAGATACTCGTCCATATGGCGCGCTGGTTTCTCAAATGAGTAACCAAACATTTCTTCGATGACGAACTGGTGGGATAGTCCAATGCCCAGCGTGAGGCGATTCCCTGACGCTGCCTGAACAGTGAGAGCCTGAGCGGCGAGAGTAATGGGATGACGCGGGTAGGTAGGTACTACAGCAGTGCCCAGTTCGATCCTCGGCGTCTCA
Source organism: Actinomycetes bacterium (assembly GCA_037132095.1). GTDB lineage: Bacteria > Actinomycetota > Acidimicrobiia > IMCC26256 > IMCC26256 > IMCC26256. The sequence continues at coordinate 12,802 of JBAXPT010000018.1, read as the reverse complement.
GCCCCTACGAGAGTGAGGGCTGCTAGGGCGTCAAGCCCGAAAATCTGCGGTAGCCAGAAGGCAGCAAAACCCTCAGACTCCGCCGTGGCAGCTGCACGCCGTACCGCAGCGAGTCCTTGATCTACTGCCGCTCCGCCAAAGATACCGATTTTCATTTTCACTCCGATCAGGTGGGCCGAGGATCGGCCGTCTGAACAGACTACGCGTAGAAACCCATCGTTGCAGTGACCAGAGGCAGGTCTCCGCTTGCTAGAGTTATCCCGTTACGCGGACGTGGCTCAGCGGTAGAGCATCACCTTGCCAAGGTGAGGGTCGCGGGTTCGAATCCCGTCGTCCGCTCTCATTTTTCAAGGCAGATCCGGTCTAACCCAAACGAGTACCGATGCCGTCTATTGGATGCCGAAACCCTATGAATGGGTGTTATAGAGGCCTCATGACGTAGTGCCGGGAATGGTATTCGGGCGTTAGTTCTCTTGGTACGGTTTGCTAGGCATAATAGGGAACAGGGAGCGGCTCCACTACAGAGGAGAAGTCTTGAGAAACGTTGCGTATTTAGACGGAACTAGTGCAGGAATGATTGGTGGCGCAATTGCCGCTGGCTTCACTGGTGTGGTGGTCTTTTTGAAAATGCAGATTGCTCGTATAAAGGGATCAAAAAAGAGCAACGACAAAGCTTCCTGAGGATAATCATTCTGTGCTGCTGCCGTTAATGGACAGCTGTCCCCCTTTTTCGGATAGTGGAGTGCAATGGGTTTGTTAATAAATGAGTCAGGTTCTTTCCGAGATCCAGCAAATGCAGTCATTTATTTGGATGGGCGCGTGTTACGAGGGCTTGATACCAGTGCTGGAGAAGATTTCTCCCTATTCTCTGCGACTAAATCTTTCGAGAGCCTTAGCGATACCGGCAAAATTATAGGAACGCGTGAATTAAGCGATGATGAGGTTCCCGCTGAGATTGCAGGGAAGTTCTCCGCTGTTTTAGAGCACCAACGGGTCCCCTTCATCTCCTACCCATATGAATGGTCATTCTCGATGCTCCAAGATGCTGGGGCGCTCCACCTAGAAATTCTCCTGGCATGTTTGGAGGATGGGGTCTCCATGAAGGACGGATATTCCTTCAACCTGCAATTTCTGGGAGTGAAACCAGTTTTCATTGACATAGGTTCGTTTGAACCCGCACCGGCAGGGCCATGGATTGGTTACCGACAGTTCTGCCAGACGATTCTCTACCCTTTGATGCTTGAGGCTCACCTCGATATTCCGTTTCAGAGGACTTTGATGGGGCACCTCGAGGGGATAACCCCAGGGGAGATGAATCGTTTACTCAGAGGTACGAGAAAATATCGAAAAGGAGTGATGCGAAACGTGACGCTGCAGGCCGCCACAGATAGGAGGTTTGATCGTGGTGGTCGTAAAACTCAGGAGGATCTGGGGAAATCTGGATTCGGCGCAGAGCTCAATAAGGCCTTAGCTAAGAAACTTCTTAAAACGGTGAGCGGTCTTACGAGCGACCGCGCTGATTCTGGATGGAGCGCCTACCGCTCCACGTGCTCTTACTCTGAAGAAGATCGGGAGGCTAAGGAGCGCTTTGTATCTGATGCAGCGAGTGCCGGAGAGATTGGGGTTGCCTGGGATCTTGGCGCTAACGACGGAGCCTATTCACGCCTAATAGCTAAACATGCGAAGCAAGTAATCGCAGTTGATTACGACGATGTGACCGTCGATGCAATGTACCGCTCCTTCAAAGCAGATGGAATTACCAATATTCTTCCAATCGTTATGAATCTTGTAGACCCGTCTCCGGCGCGCGGATGGCGAGGCACCGAACGTAAAGCGTTTACCGATCGCGGCAAGCCCGATCTTGTTCTTGCGTTAGCGTTGGTGCATCACATGGCACTGGCCGCAAATGTTCCACTCGCTCAGATCGTTGATTGGTTTGGTGATCTCGGGGGAAGGCTCATCGTGGAGTTCGTTGAGCCACACGATCCCATGGCTGAGCGACTTCTAGGAAACAAGGAGGCCGGAATGTTCCCTCATTACAGAATCGAGGAATTTGAGCGTCTCCTCGGTCTTCGTTTTGAGATCACCTCAAGGCTAAAACTTCCATCGGGGCGGCGAACGCTTTATGTATGCCATCCGAACTAGTAGGTAGCCCAACTCGATATAGATCTACTTATCTAGGCTTGCCTTTCTTGGCGATTAGGCAGTGATATCTGAAGAATTGAGTCACTGTTCTACATGGGTCGCGAAATAGTGTGAGAATAGGGGGTCGTTTAATTTTGTTCAGAGACCATTTAGTTATGCGAACATGGAGTAATAGATGAGCAGATTCCCGTTTCCGCACCCTTATGGCTGGTTCCAGGTTGCATACCCAGATGATCTGGAGCCCGGAGGCGTCAAGGCACTTCAATATTGGAGTTCTGAACTTGTGCTCTGGCGCGATGAAGCAGGGGAGTATCACCTGCAGGATGCTTTCTGCCCGCACCTTGGGGCGCATTTAGGCAAGGGCGGCCACGTCTCTGATGGTGCGATTACGTGTCCTTTCCACGGTTGGCGCTTTGATGGAGGCGGCACTTGTCTCGAGATTCCATACTCGGAGAAGGTGAATCGCAAAGCGCGACTGCGCACCTATCCGGTAGTAGTGCGCAATGGTTTTGTTCTTGCGTGGCGCCACCCGGATCCAGAGATCGGCCCAATGTGGGAGGTCGAAGAGATATCTGAAATCGGCGACAATGGTTGGAGCGAGTACTACAGCTCTGAGTACGTGATTAAGACTGTCCCGCAGGAGATGATGGAGAACAGCGCTGACCCGGCCCATTTTCTCTTTGTGCATGGAACCGAGACGGTTGCAGAGGTCGAGAAATATGACACCGATGGCCCTTGCTCGGTCATGCTCTCAAAGCAGTCTTATGTGACCCCTCGAGGAACAACCTGGGGGCGAATTGATGTCTATAACTACGGCCCCGGTTTCTCAAAGGTTTGGTTCTCCGGCATTGTTGATGCGATCAACATCGCTACAACCACTCCGATCGATGATGAGACCTGCATCGTTCGCTTCAACTTCACGGTCCGCAAATTTGAAGATGCGGCACTTACTTCGAGCGTTGCATCGGCATTTGTGAAGGAGATCAATAAGCAGGTTGTCGAAGACACTCCGATTTGGGAGAATAAAACATTCCTACCGGTACCTGCACTGGCTGATACTGACGGACCAATCTTGAAGTTCCGGAAGTGGTACTCGCAGTTCTACGCAGAGCCGATGAGGGAGCTCTCAGGTAATTAGTTCATCCGCCATCGGATAACACATCGCTCAAGAGTTTCTCTATGAGGAATGATCCTTGGGGATTTAGTCGATAGAACTCAAAATCCTTATCGAACTGAATGTTCACCCCGCCTCTCCCTGATCGGTTCTTCTCGACAGTGATCAAGACTTGACGAGAGAACTCATCGCTTTTTGCAGGATTGAAGGCGATTGCAACATCGGCAACCGCTCGCGCCTTCTCGTTGAGTATCAAGATTAAGTCGCAGAATGGATCTAGCGATGCTGCATCCTTGATGCCTGAGATGGAGAGCCGACGAGTGTCCATGCCTCCTTGGTTGGTGCCGCAAGTTGCAAGGACAGATATACCTAATCGCGTTGCGATTGACTTTAAAGCTGAGGCAAAATCTGCGGTGGTAATGGACTCGATGCCGTCCTTGCTTGAACTCCTCGCATCGAGTCGGTCCACTATCAGCAGGCCTTCAGCTGGTGGCGATAAGGCTTCTAGTTGATCGAGACTAAAATTGGAGGAGTCGATTCCAATGATGACTAATCTCGACCCATACTGTGAAACTCTCGCTAATATTTCTTCGCCTAATGGAGATAGAGAGCCGCGTCGTGAGCCGACTCGAGCAGAGTCGATGACTTCATGAATTGCAGCGTCGATTTGGTGGGATTCATCTTCTCTAGCGATTGAGCGCGCCTCGAGAACGAGAAGTCTCTCTAATAGTGCGCTATTTGAGTGTTCACTACAGACAAATGTCACCGCCCTTCCATCTAGAGCAGCATTGCGAGCAATCTGGAGAGCGGTCACCGTCTTGCCAATACCTGGGCGACCCACTAGAAGAGAAAGGTCTCCGATTCGAAGGCCTCCATGGAGTGTATCGTCAAGTGGTGCAAGCCCAGTAGCAACTGGGGCCGCACCGATGTGGAGGTTAACTCCGGGGGTGTTGAGGAGATCTGCTGCGGTAGTCGCTTTGAAGGATTCCACAACGCTTCCTAGAACGACGTCTGGGAGAGTCTGATCACCGCAGGGCCAGCGACAACGACAAATAGTGCTGGGAGTATGAACAGGATCACGGGGAAGACGAGTTTCACAGGCAACTTCATCGCCATCTCTTCAGCGCGTTGCCGGCGCTTCAGTCGAATCTCAGAAGACTGAACTCTAAGAATCTGCGCAACTGGAATACCGTATTTTTCGGCTTGATTAAACGCATGAATGAAGCCACGAAGGTCTGGCACATCAGTTCTTTCAGTTAACCGCTCGAGGGCCTGTGATCGCGGTACCCCTAACTGTACGTCTTGGAGCGTGCGACCCAATTCTTCAGGCAGAGGGCCTTCACCGTTTGCGATACGGAGCACGGCATTATCAAATGAGAGCCCTGCCTCAACACAGATTGTTATCTGATCAAGCGTGTCTGCCAATTGCTGCTCAATGCGTTTTTGTCGCTCTGTCGCCTTTGAGCGCAGGTATAGATCTGGAGCGAAATATAGAAATGCAGCAATACCTAGCGAGGCGAGAATCATCAGCCCCGTTGGATTAGAGAGAATCAAAATAAGGGCTAAAACTCCACCCGCCAATCCGAAAATAGCTTTAAAAGCGAATGCTTTCTCGACGGTCCAAGTATCTGTTAGCCCCGCAAGTTGAATCCGCTGTTGCAGGTTTTCGCCAGCACCGGTTGGTGTAATTCGTTTGCCTCGCTCGGCGAAGCGCTGCATCAAAGGTGAGAGCATTCGCTCAGAGGCAGACTTCTCTAAGAGTTGCCTCCGAAGGTCAACCTCTATGGATCGACCAGATTGCAGGTTGCTCTTGGCGGATTGCTTCTCCGTTGGAGGTCCAGTTAACGCCCACCAAATTAGGGGTATAGCGGCCCCAACACATAACGCTCCGAGTATCAAAGTTATAGACATATGCGCTCCTAGTACTCGACCTTTAGAAGCCGCTTGATCCATAGCGACCCTATGCCTATCGACACAAGTGCCGTTATAAGCAGAGTCCAACCAAGGGCCGATTGAAAGAGCAACCCTAGGTATCCCGGGTTAATCAATTGAATGAACATCGCTGCCCCGAAGGGGAGTGCAATTAAAACGGCAGCTGAGAGGCGACCCTCAGCGCCTAGTGCTTGAATCTGCCTGCGAACGGAGTTGCGGTCACGAATCGTTGAGAAGACGTTATCGAGCACCTCTGCTAGGTCTCCTCCGACTGCTCTATGGATCTCCATCGCCTGTACAACCCATTTGAAGTCTGGGTTTTCTGTGCGCTCGGCGAGGGCTGCAAGCGCATCATTTAAATCTTTGCCGAGTCTTGTCTCAGTAACGACCCTGCCAAATTCATCAGCGGTCGGAGACTCAGATTCACGGGCTACTGCATCAATTGCCTGTGTAACGCTGAACCCAGCGCGAAGGCTTCCTGCTAACAGAGGTAATGTCTGCTCTAACTGGTCTGCGAATGCCAATTGTCGTTTAGCAATCTTTCGCGTAAGTAGCAATCTCGCCACGAAGAATGCGATTAGTGCGAAGATGATCCCCATCACTAACTGTCCTAGCAGGAGCCCAACAACTCCGGATACGAGAATTGATGCACCAACAGCGAGTATGTACTCGGCAGGGCGCATGTCGATACCAGCGCGTTCTAAGGCTCTATTTAAGGCATCCCCACCCTCGGCAGCACGCAGTGAATGCTCCGCCAAAGCAGTAGCACCACGTTTAATTTCGCTAAGTATGGTTGTCGAGGAACCGATTGGGTTCTTGGTCCCAGTGAGTTGGCTCTCAGGGGCGCTATTTGAGAGAAAAGCGAATGCCCCAACTCCGACAGCCCCCATTATCGCTACAAGGCCAAGGATGAGGAGCAGGGGAGATGATCCTGCTCCTCCTGATTTGCGCGTGTTACCCGATGGGGTAGTTGGGTTCGGCAACGCTTCCTCTGCGCCTGCATCTGTAGGCGATGCCGGGAGGTTTACTCGGATGGCCCCGGATTTAGTCCCCTCAGGGGTAGCGACCCGAACCGTGAAACCAGTAGAGCCCTTACCGCTGGAGATAAAACTGATCTGGTACTGAGAGGCCAACTCGCTACCTATTTTAGTGAAGATTCCTCGAAGACCACTTGGGTCGGTGGCTCGTGCGACCTGGCCACCCGACGCAGCGGCGTAGGCGGTTGGAGCTACTACATCAGAGTCTGCGGTATCGAGCACAACTCCGTAGACAACTGAGTTCGAGTCCTTGACATCTTTTGTAGCCTGCTGCGTTGAGCCGGTGCTTACTGTGTCCCGCCCATCGGTGAGCACTACAAGAGTCCGACGCGCGGAAGTGAAGCTTTTAGCGCCCATTGAGACAGCGTCGTTCAGAGCAGTCTCTCCATTCGCCCTCAAACTATTAATCGCCAAGGTTGTAGCAGTGCGATCTGTTGTAAAACTACTGGCCACGTAAGGCGTATTTCCAAAGCCAGTTACTGAGACCGATGCGGCGGGGGGGAGCTGCGCTAGAAGAGCGAGCGCTGCAGCCTTTGCTCCGCTAAGCCCGGCCCCAGACATGCTTCCGGATGTGTCGATGACTAGAGCAACCTGTGACGCGTCCCCAGGGAGACCGATTACTTTGGCGCTTCGCTTAGATGTGGTCTCGAGGACAGTAAAAGCGGAGGAGTTGAGAGTTGTAGACCCTGGTGCGGCGGTTACAGCGACTGTAAGCGTTACTTTTGGTGCAGCACTTAGGTCTGCACCGCTCACAACTACAGAGTCTGCGGCGCCCGCGAGATTAGGGAAGAGCGCTGACGTGAAAAAAGCAGCCACGGCTAGTGAAAAGAGAGGTCCTCTTCGCGAGATCATCGACCCTGATTCTTGGTTCGATCTGCGAGAACGAAGACTGAGTCGGGGACCTCAACCCCTTGGTCGCGTAGTTTGTTCAGGAAGTTAGGGCGCAGGCCAGTGCTAAACGGATCCCCAATAAAGAAACCGTCTTCATCAATTCCTGCTTCATAGTCGAAAGCGAATAGGTCAGTTAGGAGGAGGCGTTCTCCCTCCATGCCGTTGACCTCCGCGACCTGGGTAATTCTGCGTGTTCCATCTCGCAATCGACTCACGTGAATTACAAGATCAATAGCCGAGGCTGCCTGCTCTCGGATAGCCCGAACCGGCAGATCGACTCCACCCATAAGCACCATTGTCTCGAGCCTAGAGAGAGCATCTCTTGGAGAGTTAGCATGCAGGGTAGAGAGAGAGCCTTCGTGCCCAGTGTTCATTGCCTGGAGCATGTCAAGAGCCTCGGCTCCTCGAACCTCTCCCACGATGATGCGGTCGGGGCGCATGCGCAGCGCATTACGCACTAGATCTCGAATCGATATCTCGCCCTTGCCCTCAATGTTGGGTGGCCGGCTCTCCATACGCACTACATGGTTCTGCACCAAACGAAGCTCTGCGGCGTCCTCAATAGTTACAACACGATCACCATTAGGTATGAACTGTGAGAGAGCATTAAGCATCGTTGTTTTCCCGGTGCCTGTACCACCCGAGACCAAGATGTTCAGGCGCCCCTCGACGCAGGCTCTTAAGAGGTCGATCATCTGCTCTGTGAGGGCCCGCATGCCAGCAAGATCGTGGAGCGAGTAGGCCTTCTCCGAGAACTTTCGAATGGTTAAAACTGGACCATCGATAGAGAGGGGAGGGATGACTGCGTTTACGCGGCTTCCGTCGGGCAAGCGGGCGTCGACCATTGGAGAAGACTCGTCGATTCTCCGCCCCACCTTTGAGACAATCCGTTCGATTACCTGCCTAAGGTGCTCCTCCGAGACGTAACGAGCATTTGTTCTAACTAAACGCCCTGCGCGCTCTACGTAGATCGAATCAAGCGAGTTCACCATAACTTCGGTGATCTCCGGGTCGGCTAGGAACCGTTCAATAGCGCCGTATCCGAGCACGTCGTCACAGATTTCAGCGACGATGCGTGCTCTCTCTGCGGGTGTCAAGGGCACGCGCTCGGCGTCGATCACCCGGGAGAGCTCCTGGACCACGTATGAGTCGAGTTGGTCTTCGCCTAGAGACGAGTCGTAAAGGCGTGAACCGAGGCGAGCAAACAACGCATCCTGGGCTCTGCGTTTGATGAGAACAAAAGGATCCGCAATAGGCGCCGCATCGGGATCGAATGCTGTTTCATTCACCGTAGATGTCACCGAATGATGCTGCGGCGGAAGGGCATTGTCGTTCGCCCCTAGGAGTCGATCCTTTAGGCTCATCGGACTTCGCGTTTACGCCTAAAGCGCGATACGGCTGCTTCTGTGGATGTTGTGAAGGCCGGCGCGTCGTTGGGCGGTGCGAGGAAATGATTTACGAGTTCACCGTATGCGCGTGCAACTGGGGTTCTTGGAGACGACTCGAGAATTGGAGTTCCTTGGTTCATCGATAGGGGAACGTTGCGCGATGAAGGAATCGAAACATTGACCTCCATGCCGATTGTGCCCTCGATGTCTCGTATCTCTAGACCGACTCGCGCATCTGCACGGTTAAGAGCAAAGTGTCGTCGCTGAGTTGTGAGGCCAATCTGATCGAAAGCCTCGATCTCTTTGCGCATGCTCCGAGTGCTAGCCACATCGGTCGCGCAGACAAGTAGGAGGTCGGTAGCGCTCTCCATTGCGGTCAATGTGAATTCATCTAGACCAGCGGCCGTATCGAGAATTACGTACTTGAAGTCCTTCGCAAGAATCTCAATGATCTTTGTAATCTGCTCAGGAGAGACATCGTCTGCCTCGGCAGGGGTATCAGGCGCGGAGAGAACAAATAATCCACTTGGGTGTGGAGTGAGGCAGGCTTTCACGACTGTCGCATCGAGGCGTGACCCTTGAGCGACCACATCACTTAATGTTCGCTCGGGTAGTAGCCGCAGTGCGTGGCCGACATCGCCGAACTGCACATCAAGGTCCATGACCACGACTTGTCCCGGGAGCTGCTGAGCAAGACCCACAGCTAGGTTCGTCGAGATTGCAGTCTTGCCAGCTCCGCCTTTTGGAGAGACGACCGCAATCACGCGTGATTGGGTCTCCGTGTTCAGAGGCCCAGAGGAGAGGTTAGCTCTGCGTTTGAGAGCTGTCTCCTTTGCTCTATCAAGGGTCTCGCGAATCTCGGAGGCATCAGCAAGTGGAGAGACAACATCTCTTACTCCTGAGCGAAGAGCGCGTTCGAATACTCCGTCGCCGGGTTCTGAGACCAGTACGACGCATATCTCAGGAAAACTCTCATCAATCTCGCTGCAGAGTTTGAGAGCCGATTCAGTGCCTAGTGCCGGGCCTACGGTGACGACGAGAGGCTCGATGGATCTGATGTCCCCGAGCGTTTTGCTCGTGTCGTCTTCGCTGCTCTCGTTCCATGCTCTGAGCTCGCCACTAATAGCTCCGCCGAACGCTTTGCGGACGGACTCCTCCCATGAGTCGTCTGAACCAGCTAGAAAAATTCCGCTCACTGATATACCGAACCACGTGTTGCCGCTCCGCCGGGTGCGTTCGGTGCAGTCTTGGGATCAGCGGAGAGCCAAATTGTTCCGTGCTCTGCTGCGTAAATAAGTTTCGTAAGGCTCGCTGGTTCGATAGCGAGCGTCACAAGAATCTCGCCCTGTGGCGATACCCCAGGGAGATTTGCATCCGGAGTCGCCGCTCCATCTGCAGCTAAAGCAGATGGGTCTGCCACCTGAACATTGGTTACAAGAATTCTCTGGAGAATTACACCTGTCTGCGTTGGTATGGAGCCATCAGAGGGGAAGGAAGCAGTTACTAGAACAGTTGAACCGGGTGTGAGAACGCCACCCACGGCGCGATCAGCGCTGAGAGAGATCGTCGTGGTTACAAGCCCGGGTGGGATTGATAATGATGAGCCTGTTGATTGAAACGCCGATGGAGTTGTAAAACGAGCTCGTATTAATTGTTCACCTGTTACGAGTATCGCACCTGAGACCAAGTCTTTGACTTGATCAAGATTTGTGATGGCACCCTCCGCAATTGCGGTCTTCGGGAGCGGCTTCTTAGCCACTCGATCACCCAACTCGTTGACTGAGGTTCCAGCAGGTATCTCGCTCTGCACTACGAATACCGATACAAGTTTCTGCCCTTCCTGAGCGCGCGAATCTGCATTGCCCGCATAGGCGAGTACCAATACGGCTCCAAAAAGTGCCAAAACTACAGCGGCAATGATTCCGCCTACTCTGCGATTCACGGGAGAATCCTCTCGACTCGGTTATTAGGGGTTCGACCGTGCGTAATCCTACTGCCAGAATGCTTCGGCGCAGACCGATGCTTCGACGAGGATTTAATCAGTTGGAGCGGTTTATCTGAGTCCCTAGATGAGCCTCTCAACGCGTTGGAGTCGTCCTCTTCTTCGTCGCAGCGTTCATTGTCGTCGGAGTCGTGGCAATTCTGGTCAAGGTAATCAAGGCAAGCTGCCGGGGAGAGCGCTGCCGCAGTCGTCGCAATATTCACAGCGCAGATTCGATAACTGTAGAGTTCGTTTAGTCCTTTGCAGCAAGAACTCTTGTCAGTTGCTGTGCGCAGGTAGGTCATCACCAGGCGAGAGAAGTCACCGACGGGAGCGACTGTGGTGGTTGTCGGCGGAACGGTTGTGGTTGTGGTGGTAGTGGTAGTCGCAGAGGTTGTAGTAGTCGGTTGCGAGGTGACGTCGATCGTTGCCAAACGCTCGTTATTCTCGGGCGCACTTTCGTTGATCTGACCTGCGCTCAGACGCACCACAACAGAGACGGGATTCGTAGATACCGCCGTAAAAGTAAACGACTGTTGCGCGGTTGTTTTGCTAGCCCAACTCTTGGGAACAACATTGCAAGTGAATACCACAGAGTTCGCGCCGCTTGCGGCGGACTTGCAATCTGATGGGGCGCTTGGGAGCGGTACCGTCGGCGCTCCATTATTAGTGGAGAGCGTTATTGTAAATTTCGCGTCCGTGACAGTAATTGTTGAGGCATTATACGCCTCAATCGTCAGTACGGTTGGAGTGTTAATGACTACCGATGACGGCCAAGTTGGGGTAGTGGAGATTGAGAGGTCGCCAACCGTCGCCATTTTGCGTGTAGATGTAAGCCTAAATTGCGCTTTCCTGTTAGCGGGCTCACCGGCTGCGAGGGTTGAACACTTGTCTTGGTTCGTGCCTGTCGTGTAATTGTCGATTGTTACAAGGGCAAAGCCTGAGATGTGGACAATCCAATCTTTGCCTGAGGAGCTTCCACTCTTGGCCTTCGAGTCGTCGACTACTGGAATTGCCACTTCTTTTCCTCGCGCTTGGCAGATCGCCTTATCGATTGTCGCCCCATATGGCTGCCCAACTGCAGCGCACTTGTAATCTCCGTCGTCGACAGTTGCCGGATAACCGGAGGCCAGCCAATCAGCAATGTTGCTTTTTAGCGCGGCTTGATAGGTAGCGTTGGAGGAGTTGCACTTGCTGAACTCAGACGATCCGGTTCCTTTTGGGCCGCTGGCTAGGTCAATAATGCCATACCCTCCGCTAGCCCCTCCTGAGCAGAGAGTTGCATTGGTGCTGCCGCTCCAATCCGAGGTCACTTTAAGCGGTGACCTATTGGCTGATTTGTTGGCGACCCAATCGGAGACTCCCTTGTTGTTCGTATCCGAAGAGTTCCCCTTATTTGCACACCCGACTATGGGGAGCAACGGGGCGTCGTTCCAGCGCGCAGTCGTAGATGAATACACGTCTCTAGAGTTGAGTCCAAAGAGTTTGGAGAAGGAGAACGTTGCTGTCTGCTTGGCCCGCACCGTTACTATCCCGGAGCTCTGCGAAGCGTTGGAGGGGGTTGTGCTTATTCCCGCCATTTGGCAGAAATCAAGCGTCGGTGCCGTTGTGTTCGCATTCAGGTAGCTGACCGCTTGGTCTTTAACGCTTGTTGGGCAGGCTCCCCGTACCGACAAATTTTTGATATCTGTGGCCTTCTGGGCTGCAGCCAGAGCAGCGGCATCGGTAGATTTCACCATTGAGCGCTTTACTTGCCACGCGTAACCCATGTCGATAGCGAAGGCTAAGCAGACGATAAGCAGAGTGGCTACAACCGCCACCATCACGGCTATTGCGCCTCCCTCGTCTTCGCCGTTCTTGTGGGGCTTAGAGGGAATCTTTTTCATACTGCCTACTCGCAGAGGAACATAGCGGTGGAGGACACGTTCTTTACTCCGCTATTGGGCCAGAAGGGAATTGAGATTGTTACTTCTCCGGAGACTCGTACATATACATTCGATCCGCTCGTTGAGCACAAGTATTGGGTGCTAGAGCACGAGTTGGATGTAGCAGTACCGGAAGGTGCTGCAGACCCAACCTGCACAAATGTGTTGGAGATTGCGATTCCGCCGAGTGAGCCGGTTGCCTGGAAACACGCATTAGCTGAACTGCTCGCACGAAGCGAGGCCACCCTTGCGCCTTCTCTGGCAGCTGCTTGCACGCCTTGCTTGGCGTTGAAGTATAGGGAGAAATAAATTATTGAGAAGAGGATAAGCAGAAGCATCGGCACGACTAGCGCAAACTCAACTGCCGCCGCACCGCGTTGTCTCTCGTT
>JBAXPT010000017.1:0-19304 GCA_037132095.1 Actinomycetes bacterium | reverse complement strand
GAGTCTCGAACTCGGCCTGATTCGCCAGCATCGCTGCGCTTAGAGTTCGCGATCTTCTTCACCCTCTGGATGATTTGGCTCTAGGCGTTGCCTTTGTTGAAGCGACACGGGGCTTGCCTTGATAAGCAATGTTGCAGAGTATGCCCGCTGCGCTGAGCATCAGTATCAGCGAGGTTCCCCCGTAGGAGATAAATGGAAGGGTTAAGCCAGAGACAGGGACGATCCCAACAACCATCCCGATATTTATCGCTGCCTGGATCAGAACAGTCAGGGTGAGCCCGCTCGCTAGGAGAGTCCCGAATCGGTCAGGCGCGCAAAGAGCAATTTTGAAACCAATCACGCCGAATGCAATAAAACCGATCACAACAGCTAGGCACCCTGCAACCCCAAACTCTTCACCGATAACCGCAAATACAAAATCAGAGTAAGCAACGGGCAGGAATCCCCACTTCGCGGTACTCGTACCGGGGCCCGTACCAAACCAACCCCCTAGGGCAAGGGACGTATACCCAGCTATTGACTGGTAGCCAGTGCCGAGGGCGTCCTTCCAAGGGTCAAGGAAAACAAACACTCGCGCTCTACGAAATGGCTCAGATAATTGGTAATAGGTCAGGGCTGCTCCACCCACCGCTGCACCCAACAACCAAGTCTTTGGAATCCCTACCAGCAAGAGCATCCCTGCAACTAGGCCTAAAATCACAAGGGTTGAGTCGAAATCTCGCTCAGCTAGGACAAGCAACGCTATAAATCCAGTTATGCACCCGACAGGTAACAGCGTTCTGCGAATACTTCTTAGCTCTCCAGCCTTTTCGCGCGCTGCAAGAATGCCTGCCAAAACAATCGCGAGCGGAAACTTCACCAGCTCTGAAGGCTGAAACACAAACGGTGCAACCCCCAACCAGCGGCGAGCTTCATTACGAACGATTCCAATCCCTGGGATTAGGACAAGTATCAGCATCAAAACTGCTACACCTAAAACGATCGGACCCAACTTCAACCAAGCTCGATAGTCAAAACGACTAATCACCAAGAAGAGAACTGCACCAATTGTCAGGTTGATGACGTGCTCGGTAACAAAGGAGAAGGCACCTGAGCCGTTATTTAACGACTCCACGCTCGATGCGGACATCACCATCGTTGTACCAATTACGCAGAGAAAAATAATTATCACACTGAGCCGCGTAACGAGAGAATTCCGCTTTACTTTCACTAAGAGACGCGATCGTCGCGTCGTCGCAGGGGTTCTTCTTCTCTTCGTTGAGGAGCGTTTCGATGTTGTGGATGTCAATGTCCATCCCCCGCTATAAATGCCTCTACCTCAGAGACGAACGAATCTCCGCGCTCCTCGTAGGATTGATACCAGTCAAAGGATGCACACGCAGGAGAGAGCAGAACAACATCTCCAGGCTTGGACATCTCCGCGGCGAATCGAACGGCATCCTTCATAGTGGTCGCCACCCGCGTCGGAGTAACTCCGTCAAATGCTGCCTCAATCTCCGCGGCGCACTCGCCGATCGCAACCACTCCCCTCAATTTCTTTGAGAGGGGCCTTAGAATCGAGAGGTCGATTCCTTTGTTGCGACCCCCGGCAATAAGCACACAACTCTCATAGCCACCGACCGCAGTAATCGTGGCGTGTGGGTTGGTTGCTTTCGAGTCGTTTATGAATGCCACGCCCTGATTCTCACCTATGGGCTCGGCTCGGTGGTGGAGCCTCGCAAATGAAAGGAGCGCCGCGTGCACCGACTCAATATTTGCACCTGAATTCAGCGCCGCCGCTGAGGCCGCTAAAGCATTGGCTAGATCGTGAGGGGCCTGCAGCGGTAGGTCAGCTATGCGCGCAATCCGATCGCCATCTGGAGTTACTAGCGCTCCATTATGAATTCGATATCCAGATGTGGCACCTGGATCAATGGAGAAGGAGAGAGTCCTCCCCGGAGCCTCGAGGGCAAGTGCCGCGACTATCGGGTCATCTAAGTTAAACACGAGCAGATCCGCAGCTCCCTGATGCCTGAATACTTGAGCTTTGTCCTGAGAGTATTCGGCAAACGAGCCGTGCCAATCGGTGTGGTCCTCCGCAATATTGAGAAGAACTGATACTGAGGGAGTAAACGTCTCTGTGGTCGAGTGGAGTTGAAAACTCGAGACCTCAACAACAAGTACATCGAAGGCTCTCTGCTGCGCATCCATCACCGCCCACCCGATATTTCCAGCGGCGCCGGCACGTAGCCCATTTGCCTCAAGCATCGCAGCAATGAGGGTCGTCACTGTGGTCTTACCGTTGGTTCCCGTGACTGCGACAACAGGCACCAGAGACTCGCCAACAGCGAGATCAATGTCACCTCTTACCGGTACTCCCTGATTCAAGGCGGCAATCATTACCGCGTGAGAAGGAGGCACCCCTGGACTAGGAACCACTAAATCAACTCCTGCGACAAGCGATCTCCACTCAGACTCCTCAGGAGACTCGATGATCTGCGCCCCGGCTGCGAGTAACTCATCTCGCAACTCTGCATAGCCCAGAGCACCCGGCCTCTCCTCCACCACTATCACCTCGACACCGCGCGACAAAAACGAGCGCGCTACCGCAGATCCAGTCATGCGAAGCCCGACCACCAGCACGCTCTCTCCGCTCCAGTCGTGTGATTCCCTGCTCATGCGCCTAGACCTTCGCGTCTCGTAGAAACTGCCAGAGACTGCTCATCCGATGAGCCCGGGCATTCCCAAGAAGTCTGCGTAAAAGAGGCCGAGGCCTAATGCCATACCGAAACCGGCGAGTATCCAGAACCTCACTACGACACTCGACTCAGGCCACCCCAAGAGTTCGAAGTGATGATGGATAGGAGACATGAGAAAAATTCTGCGACCAAATCCTCTGAACGAGATTATCTGCAGGATCACACTCATCGTCTCAACGATGTAGAGCCCGCCGAGAATAGGTAGAAGAAGAATCGTCTGGGTAAGGATCGCCAAGCCTGCAATAGCGGCTCCTAGAGCAAGCGCTCCAGTATCGCCCATAAAGACGCGAGCCGGTAACGCGTTCCACCAAAGGAACCCTACGCATGCTCCCAGCATCCCGGCAGCGACAACAGCGAGATCGATCTGGCTGGCGGCTTGTAAGTTATAAGCGCCGGGGTGCCTGAACTGCGTGAAGGCGATAACGATAAATGCTATAAAAACTAAGGCTGATGACCCTGCAGCGAGTCCGTCTAATCCGTCAGTGATATTTACAGCGTTGCTGCTTGCCATTATGACCACAACCGCTATTACGACCCAGAGCCAGCCTGCCAGCTCAAAATTAAAAGCGCGAGTGAATGACAGTGCTGTGCTCGTCTGCACAAACGTTAATGCCAGGAGCGAGAAGCCTCCAGCGACGAGCAATTGACCCCCGAGTTTTCCGCGCTTACGCAGCCCAAGGTTTCGGGATTTACGTACTCCTAGCCAGTCATCAAGAAAGCCGACCAACGCCATTCCGAGAATAAGGAACCAAAGAGATATCGCCGTATCCGCGAACTTGATCGCCTCTGTACGAACATGCGCCGCTAGGTACCCGATGAAGGCTGCAGCAATTAGGGCAATTCCCCCCATCGTCGGCGTTCCAGCCTTCGCTTCATGCGGATGCGCCACAGGGCCGTCATCACGAATTGCTTGGCCAATGTGGTTCCGCTGCAGAACACGTATCAATAAGGGCGTAGTTAATACGCAGACAAGAAAAGAGACAGCGACTGCGATCAAAACTGCGATCATCCGTCGACCCCCAATAAGAGATCTGCTACTCGCTCCAAACCAACCACGCGAGATGCCTTGAGCAGCACTGCATCTCCAGATTTAAGGGACTCTGAGATAAGAGAGAAGGCCGCTTCTGGATTCGCAACGCGCGCTACCCGCGCACCCGAGGCCTCGGCGGCTGCCGCTAGTGGCTCTGATAGTTCTGACTCCACTACAACTATCTCATCGATGCCGACTGTCGCAGCCAGTTCGCCGATACGCGCATGCTCAGACCGACTCTCGTCCCCTAACTCGTGCATTGCCCCCAGAACCGCTATTCGCCGACCTGCTGGAAGACGGGCAAAAGTCGTCAGCGCCGCCTCCATTGCTTTTGGTGACGCGTTATAAGAGTCATTAAGAACAGCAACGCCACCTTGGCTGTGAGAAAGCTCCATACGCCAGTGTGCAGGGAGAGTAGAGGAGAGCCCGAGAGTTACGTCGTCAGTTGAGGCTCCTAAGTACAGAGCCGTCGCCGCAGCCATCGCAGCATTGGCGACCTGATGCTCGCCTAGAAGTTGCAGGCGCACTGAATCAAGATTCCCCCATGGAGTATGTAGCGAAAAGGTCGGTCGCAACTGCTCATCTAACGAGGCGTTAGAGATTCGAACGTCAGCATCTAGGGCATACCCGACAGTTAGGACAGGGGCTGCACTCCGCTCAAGCAGAGTCTGCGTAGCGGAGCACTCCGAGTTCAGAACTGCGAGACCGTCATTAGGAAGTGCAACCAAGAGTTCGCTCAAGACATCAATAATCCCTGCCCGCCCACCGAGGTTCCCAGAATGAGCAAGGCCTACGTGCGTGATTACTCCAATATTTGGGGCAGCGATCTCAGATAGATAGCTCAGATCCCCGCGGAATCTCTCCCCCATCTCTAACACCAGGACCTCAGTACCTACAGGCGCATCAAGGATCGTCACAGGTAATCCAAACTCATTATTGAATGACGCGGAGTTTGCATGAGATTTAAACCTGCGGGCAACACTCGAGAATATTAGGTCTTTAGTACTCGTCTTGCCCGCCGAGCCTGCAACCGCAACAACACTTGCATCTGCCATTGAGGACCTAGCGAACTTCGCTATCTGGCCGAGAGCACGAAGAGGGTCTTCAACTACCACTAGCGGCCCATCAACACCCTCAGGAATACGCGAAACGAGTGCTACCGCTGCCCCACGCTCCAGCGCCGCCGATACGTAGTCGTGCCCATCCCTGCCATCAATAAGGGCTACAAAACCAGCACCTGAGCGTTGAACTCGAGAGTCAAAATCAAACCCGGTCACAGTCGCTCGCGACTCAGCTCCAACAATCATTCCTCCGGATATTTCTGCGATCTCAGCGACTGTGATGTTCATATCTCGCCCTTAAGAAGCATGTCGCGCAGAATTTCCTCAGCGACTTCTACATCGTTGAATTCATGTGTGACTCCCATGGAAGTCTGAGAAGTTTCGTGCCCCTTGCCTGCGATCACGACTACATCGTCCGGCCCTGCAAGCTCAAGTGCGACTCCAATTGCCCGTCGACGATCTAGATCAATTTGATATGAGGCCAAGCTGCTGCGAATTCCAAGCTCCACCGCATCTGCGATTGCTTGAGGGTTCTCTGATCGCGAATTGTCTGAGGTAATAATTGCTATATCAGCGTGCGCACCGGCCGCCGCTCCCATTAGTGGTCGTTTTAGCGAGTCGCGATCTCCACCGCAACCAAATACAACAATCACGCGGCCCCCGCGCGCGAGAGCGCGCGCATCACGCAGCACAGTTGCGAGCGCATCAGGGGTGTGGGCAAAGTCAACAAGCACAGCAAACTGTTGCCCTGCATCTACTCTCTCTAGCCGTCCTGGGACTCGCCTCAGATTTGCGAGTCCTTCAAGAGCGGACTCGAGCGGAATGTCTGCAGAGAATGCTGTAGTAAGTGCGGCTAGCGCATTGGAGACATTGAGCCGCCCGAGCAGGTTTATATGAACCCGACTCTCCCCGCCGCTTGCGCGTCCAACAACCGTGAAGTCGGTACCGGTCGCTCCAACCTCGATATCGGTTGCGGTTACATCCGAATTGGATCCAAGACCGTAGGTAAGCACCGAGACCCCTGCTCCCGTGGCGCGTGTCTCAAGATCTAGACCGACAGGGTCATCGAGGTTGATAACTGCTCGGTTCGTAAATGCTCGGGTAAATAGTCTCGCTTTGGCGGAGAAGTACTCGGCCATAGATCCGTGGAAATCAATATGGTCATGCGTCAGGTTTGTAAAGCAAGCAACTTTAAAACGCGTGCCATCAACGCGTGACTGCGCTAAGGCATGCGAACTCACCTCTAGAGCAACGGTCTCGACTCCTCTATCCCTCATCGTCCCTAGAAGCCGCTGAAGATCGGCGGCCTCAGGAGTGGTAAAGCCAACCGGGAGTTCATCACCATCTATGCGAGCACCGAGGGTTCCGATTACGCCGGCACTCTTCCCGGCTGCGGTAGCGATTGACTCCAAGAGATAGGAGACTGTGGTCTTGCCATTTGTGCCGGTCACACCAAGGAGGTTCATTGACGCACTAGGCCGACCCTCAAACACAGAGGCAACTGGACCAACTGAGCGACGCACTGAACCCACCTGTATCTGCGTAGCGGCGGAGTTAAGTTCTCGCTCCACTAAGAGAGCAACAGCGCCTCTGCGTACTGCCTCTGCAGCATGGTCATGCCCATCAACAGAAGAACCGGGAATCGCTGCAAATAGTGCTCCCGGTGTCACGCGCCGACTGTCGTCAACTATCGATCGAACCTCAAGATTTAATGGACCTATTACGCGGTCTACTTCAACATCTACGAGGATTTCAGAGAGCTGCACAACTGCACCTACAGCAGAGGCTTCGATTGAGTGCTGCGAGCCCTATTCGCGCCCGCCGCTCTGCGGCTGGAGACGCGTCTGTGTTTCGGCCCCTGCAGCGTCGATTTAACTGCCTTGGAGTCCGAGGCGTTTACAGGCTCCTTTACTGGAGCCTTGACTGGAGCACTCGGAGGCCCAACTGCCGGCCCCGTTGGAGCGGCTGCGATACCTGATAACAATGGACCTGTAACCGCTTGACTCAAGCCCTGAGGGTCTCGAGTTGGGGCAACACCATTCAGACGAAGTGTCTGAGCCATTACCTGCGAGAAGAGTGGCCCTGACTCCGAGCCACCGTAGAAACCGACATTCCCAGCCTGCCCATCCAGTACAACGATCGCAGCAAAACGAGGGTTCTCAGCCGGAGCGAAACCAACGAAGGTTGCCTCGAGTTTCGCTAGCGCAAAACTATCTGCGCCACTACCGGTCTTCTGGCGTGCTGTCCCAGTCTTTCCAGCAACCGTATATCCCGGAACTGCTGCAGATCCTCCAGTCGCTGGCGATGGGGCCACGACGTGGGTCAACATCTCTGTAACTGCACTCGCTGTAGCTCTCGAGACGACACGGCCACCTGGTCGCGAGACATTCGGGTGACGCACTCCCTGTGAATCAATACGAGCGGCAACGAGGCGAGGATGGACAATTTTCCCGCCGTTTGCAATCGTCATGTAGGCATCGAGAACCTGCATCGGAGTTGCTGCTAGTCCATAACCAATCGGCTTTGTGAGCATGTCGATCGAACGCCAATCCTTCGATGCAGCAAGTATCCCTGAGGACTGTGCCGGGAAATCGATAGAGGTTGTGACGCCGTATCCAAACGCAGTCAAGAAATGACTTAAACCCTCCTTGCCGAGCATCGCAGCGACCTTGGTTGTGCCGACATTTGAGGATCGCGCAAGAATCTCAGTTGCACTCATCGCACTAGGCATTACATGGTCGTCCGTAATCGTGAAGCCGCTATCTGTGACCGAGTTGGTGATCCCATCAATGACCGAATCCGAATTGATTTTTTCACGCTCAATAGCCCCAGCGAATGTAACAATTTTATTTACAGATCCGGGCGTATAGGTCCAGGTAAGCGGCCGATTCTGCTCAAGTCCATTTGCCACGCGCGCAGGCTCACCCTTCGCTGCATCGGCACCGACCGCTGATGCCATAGCGAGAATATCGCCGTTTGTGATATCAGCAACAACAACAAGGCCGCCGATGGCCCCCGCTGCAGCGACTCGATCTACCAGTCGGCGCTCGACCTCATACTGCAGCGACTGGTCAATTGTAAGTACAAGATCGTCACCGCGTTTTGCAGGGACGACTGATCTGCTAGTCCTAGGAATCTCGCGTCCGCGTGAATCGGTCTGAGCGCTAATTCGGCCGCGCTTGCCTTTAAGAATTGAGTCGTTACTGGCCTCAAGTCCACTCAACGCTGCACCTTCAAGGTTCACGGAGCCGAGGACTGGAGCAGCAAGGCTCCCTCCACTTGGGTTTACACGCTTCGGCTCATTCACAAAATAGATGCCACCGAGGCTGTAGAGAGCCTTGTTCTTAGATGCCTCTGGATCAAGGGCCTTGACCTTCTCGACGACCGATGAATCAACTTGGCGCGCTAGGTACTGGAAGTGGTTCTTTGCCTTAAGTCGGGCGAGTATCTCTCGACGTGGGAGTCCGAGAATCGGCACGAGGAGTGAAGCTGCGCGGCCCTTGTCTTTTACCAAAGTCGGGTCGACGACAATGGTATTGCTAGGCGCTGATAGTGCGAGATCAATACCGTTACGGTCGAAGATTGTTCCCCGATCCGCCGCGAGGAGGGTTGTGTGCTCTCGCTGAGTTACTGAGTATGCGATGAAGCGATCACGCTGCACTACTTGCAGGTAGATCATCTTTGCCCCCGCGACTGCAAATACAAAGACCGCTACGCCGAGGAACCAGCGGAGGCGCTTTCTCGTCTGTAGATGAATTTGATTTGCAGAGAGGCGTTTGGTGGTGACCACCGGCTGAGTCGCGCGATCAGCGACGTAGGAACTTGCGGCTACAACAAGCCCTGTCAATGCAGAGAGGAGAGAGGCTAAAAGTCTTGAGAAAATAGGGGTGCGATCCGCAGACGCGCCTCGTGATGAGAGTGCACGCTTTGAATCTCCTCTGCCCCTTGACTCTGCAGGGGAGGTCACCGGCACTGAACGTGCACGGCGCGTAGCGGCAGGGCGTGCTGACGTTTTATTCGCACTCCTAGAAGCGCTCCTGTCTCGAGTAGTAGAGCTCGATGCACCACCGCTATTTCGGGAGGAGCCAGAGGAGCGCGTCGCAGCCCCAATCGGGGTGCTTACCTCGGGTCTCGCACGCCCTCTCGGCTCCGCACTCCCACGGGTGGCGGCGCGGGGTGTGGGAGTCGCCCGTCTGGTCGACTCCCCGCTCCTTGACGTCGGCTTCTCGGCCGGCCGAACGGTTCTGGTCTTCGCATTGATGGGGTCATGGTCGCGCTTCAAGGTGTGGCTTCACCCTCTCCCAATCCTCGCCGAGGGTCGACGATCTCGATGTAAATGCACCAGAGTTTGAGGAGGGCACGACTCCCTCGACGCTGATAAATCGCGGAACCGGTCCCCTGATTAGCCCGAGACTTGCGGCCTTGGACGCAATCTTCGATGGGGCTGAGGCCTCTGCATAAGCGAGACGCTCCGACTGATAAGCAGCCTGCGCAGCCTGAGTCTCAACGGTGAGAGTGCTAAGGCGAATCTGGCCTTGCGAGACGAAGGATTGGAATATGAAGGCTCCAAGGATCACAAATCCAGCAGTTACTAGGAACCCGCGAACGAGCAGTGATCTGGCATTGTGACGGAGACGCGCTTGCTCATCTACGACACGTAACTGAGGCGAGGCCTTCGGTGTTGCGCGACGTTGTGCTGGCCGAGCGCCTGACTGATTAGTACGCGTGCGCGCGGGGGCGCGAAGTGTTGCGGTCATGCGAGGCGCTCTGCAACACGGAGCAACGCGCTGCTCGCGCGAGGATTCTCCTCTACTTCAATCTCACTTGGGCGCTCCGGCTTGCGGGTCACGAGCCGCACAAGTGGAGCCTCTAACGGAGCAACGGGTAGGTCTGGCCGCCCTAGTTTTGGTCCCCGACCTGCCCAGTTATTGAATCGCTGCTTAACCATACGGTCCTCGAGGGAGTGGTATGCAAGCACCAAGA
The DNA here is from genome assembly GCA_037132095.1 of Actinomycetes bacterium. Lineage (GTDB taxonomy): Bacteria > Actinomycetota > Acidimicrobiia > IMCC26256 > IMCC26256 > IMCC26256. Next base: position 9,492 of record JBAXPT010000017.1, on the reverse strand, counting down.
CGCGACCGCGAGGTGCGAGTAGGTGCACAGATTCATCGAGCCCGGAATCAAGTTGCTGAAGTTCTCGATTGACCTCCATGCGTATGGCCTGGAAAGTGCGGCGAGCAGGGTGGCCGCCCTTCCTACGAGCAGGCGCAGGGATCGCAGCCTTGATCGCATCGACTAGGTCGCCGGTAGTTACGAGTGGTCTCCTAGCAACGACCTCGCGTGCGATGCGTGAAGCAAAACGCTCCTCGCCATAGGAGGAGATGATCGATGTGAGATCAGACTCGTCATAGGTATTGAGCACATCTGCAGCGGTAATCCCCTGAGAGGAGTCCATACGCATATCAAGTGGTGCCTGGTCCCAGTAAGAGAAGCCTCGCTCTCGCTTATCGAGTTGCGGGCTGCTTACCCCTAGGTCAAAGAGAATTCCCACTATGTCCCCCTCAGTCTCTCGTCGAACGGTCTCGGCAAGATCCGCAAACCCCGCATGGACCACCGAGGCACGCTCACCAAACTCTGCGAGCGCTGCCCGAGCTGCTGCCACGGCGATCAGATCTCGGTCGATACCGAGGACCCGAAGGTCGGGGCGTGCTGCAAGAAGTAGGCGTGAGTGCCCAGCGCCGCCGATCGTGCAATCCACGACCGTGCCCTCTGGAACCTCAACAAGGTGATCGATGACCTCCCGTGCCATTACCGGGCGGTGCTCGAACTCCTCGCTTACCAACCTCTTACTCCCGTCGTTGTTCTTGGATTCGTTCCCTGGTCCATCAACAGTCCCTCGGACGACTAAGTCGTGAGCGTTGGTTGTCTCTCCAAGCTCACTAGGTCGAAAGCGGGCGGAGTGGGGCTTTCTCCCGTGCCACCCGAAGGACTGTTGATGGGCCGGAGTCCGGCCCCACCTGTCAATAATTGCTATTTCTGTAGTTCTTTAGTGCTGTAATGCTTTAGTGCTCTATTGCTGTCTTGTTGTATTGCTGTCTTGTTGTATTGCTGGGCCGCTACTCAACCGGTGGCTCCGGCTGGGCTACTTAGATGATTCCGAGATCCGCTAGGTCCGGAGAAGTCGCGAGGTCTTCAAGACCGATGGTCTCGAGCTCGCGCCAACGAATTGCGTCCCAGATCTCGATGCGTTCATCAATGCCGACGACGATTACTTCGCGGTCAAGGCCTGCGAGTTCGCGAAGAGTTGCAGGGACCGCCACACGCCCCTGAAGATCGATCTTGCAGCGACGCGAATTGCCAATAAAGGCTCTGGCTGCGTTGCGCTGGCGGGTACCTCGGCGCGCAGCTTCAGTAACACGGCCGCGCACCTCTTCAAAAGTGTCATCTGGGTAGACAGCGATGCAGCGATCAAGGCCTGGGGCGACATGGCAGCCGTCCGCGAGCCCAGCACGAAATTCAAGGGGCATGACCACCCTGCCCTTCGTGTCTAGGGAGTGCTGATAACTCCCCTCAAAGCCCCTCGACATAATGTTTCGCCTTGTTTTATAGGCCCGCTTGTAACAGCAGCCCTCGCAATCGGCACCGGGATTCCGGCACCTCTAACCCCACGAGCGCCACCTTACGCCCCACTTGGCGCCATGTCAACCCACTTAGCCCCACTTTCTACCACCGTCTATTTAGGGAGGTCCCTTCCTTCGGTCCCTGTATCGCTGCCTGTATGGTCAGGGAATGCGCTTATGGCTTCGAATCCTGCTCTTCGTCTGCGGGGTCATCATCGGTGGCGCATCCGTAGGCGCCCTTCTTCTTGTTCGCCTCGGCGTGGCGCCCTATGACGTCCTTAACTCTGGGATTGCCAAGCAGAGTGGGCTCGATGTTGGGACCACGTCGTGGATTGTTGGGGCGGCCTCAATACTCGGTGCCTGGGCCCTTGGTAGGCGCCCGCGCCCCTTCTCTGTGGCTGCGGTCGTCGGCTTCGGCGCAATGATCAATCTGATGCTCAATACCTTTGATGAGCCCCAGACCCTGCTCTCGCGATCCCTCATCTTGGGACTCGCGCTAATCGCTCTATGGGCAGCGATAACCCTTCTCCTGCTTGCTCGACTTGGGGCCGGCCCTGCGGAGGAGCTAATGCTCGCCATAGTTGAACGCGGAGTTCACCTTCGCCACGCCCGATGGGGAATCGAGGCGGTTTTATTCACGGCAGGTTTTGCTCTCGGTGGTCAGGTAGGGGTCGGGACAGTAATCCTGGTACTCGCAACAGGGCCCGTACTTGCCTGGGTGTTGCCGCCACTCGAGGGATGGCTCCACGAGCCGCTACACATAGAGGCACCGCCAGTTATCTAGGTACGAGGGTCTCTTGTCTTGAAGTAAATCTCTAGACAGAGTGAGCGGAGCGCCGTGCTTCGTCACGACACCAGCGTAAGTACGAGACAACATCACTCGCTACTGGCTCGGCATTACCTCCGTACTGAGTCTCCATACGAAACTCCAAATACGCGCGGTCTGGAATTGGCAAGAAAGGAGGCCGCATCCACCAGCCCTTGGGTGATAGGCGAAAAGCTGCCCCAATTGCGGTAGGCCATAGAGATGGGTGGCGCAGAACCGCTATGAATATAGTACCAATTGGGAGACTCATTGCGGTGCCCTCAGTCGCCGATGTGGGCAGTGCGTTCAGGATGATTCGTCACTTGTAGGGCGCATGCGAAAGCGATCAGCCACCCCTGACAGGGGGCCGTTCTTCATTGAGTCACCAAAGTTTGCGATGCCGGCCTTACCCATCGCCCGAGCATTTCGCTCAATAACAAGAAGCGATATCAGCATTCCTAAGAATCCAACTACACCAAGAAGCAGAACCTGAGTAAAGGTCAGCACGAGGAGAACCAGCCCAGCAACGAAACCAAGCGCCGCCCAACGGATGTTCCTAGTGGCATGTCGGTAGAGGGTTGTCTCAGATACTTGCTGAACGAGTTGTGGATCTGTGGCTGTGAGATTTGCCTCAATCTCTCTGAGGATTCTCTGCTCATCATCGGAAAGCGGCATTGGCATTTTCGACCCTAGAGTTGGCGGACACATAGTGCCCGATCGACATCATTACCAGCACACTTAGTGTGCCTTCAATATCATAACTGAGCCAACTGCGATTCTCCTAGCGCCAACAAGCCAGCATCTAACCGGGCTACCTAACAGGCATCTAGGAATGTTTTAACTCGGGCCCCCCTCTGGCCCCCTGCGAGCATCTTGGGCTCGATCCTCCTCCGAAGTCGCAAGAGGCCCGTAAAGCGAGCCCTTTCTGTCTGACCTCACTCGCCCATCGTCGATTACGGCACCGGAGCCGAGGGAGTCATCGCCGAATTTTTCGCGCACAGCATCCACAGCTAGCTCGAGCGCCCTTCGAGTCTCGCGATTACCTAGATCCGCCACCGAGTCAAAACTCAACTGCTCCTCGCGCTCACCCTGGGATGAGAGCCCTGTAACTGAGACTCCAAGGAGGCGCACTCCCCCGGCGATCTCAAGGCCGCTGAGGAGGTCGCGAGCGACCGGGCCAATCTCACCGGCTAAGTCCGTGAGGTGATCGAGAGTTGCTGAGCGTGTGACCTGCCTGAAGTCGTGGTACTTAACCTTTAACTGAATCGTGCGCCCCGCAAGGCCGGCACTCCGTAGACGAGCACCGACTCGCTCAGTCATTCGTATGAGTTCCCGCTGAAGTTCAATGCGATCGGTCTTGTCCTCCGAGAACGTCTCTTCATGACTAACAGACTTTGTCTCTTGATCTGGCCGCACACCACGCTCATCTCTATTCCAAGAGAGAGCATGAAGGTGCTTTCCACTCGCTGCACCTAGGGCCCCGACAAGTGTTGCCTCAGGGATTCTCGAGAGATCCCCAATTGTCTTTACTCCAAAGCGATCAAGCCTCTCCCTCGTCGCAGGGCCAACCCCCCACAAACGATTTACCGGCAGCGGATGAAGGACCTTCAACTCATCGCCGGGTTTAACTATAAGAACGCCATCCGGCTTCGCAAGGTCGCTAGCGATCTTTGCAAGCATTTTTGTCGTAGCACCGCCAACGGATGCCGTGAGACCAACATCTCGTTGAATACTTGAGCGCATGAACTCGGCAATTGCGCGAGGGTCGCTAAATCTACGCATCGCCCCTGCAACATCTAAGAATGCCTCATCTAGAGAGAGCGGCTCCACTAAGGAAGTTACGCTCGACATAATTTTCATAACTGCTCGACTTGCCTTCTGATATGCCTCAAAGCGCGGCGGCAAGAAGACGCCATTTGGGCAGAGTCGCTCTGCCTTGATGGTCGGCATTGCGCTTCTAACTCCGAACTCCCTCGCTTCATAGGATGCAGCAGCGACAACGCCACGACCTCCGGTCCCACCCACAATTACAGGGCGCCCGCGCAGTGTTGGGTCATCTCGTTGTTCTACCGATGCGAAGAATGCATCTAGATCAAGATGCAGAAAAGTTGGCTCATCCCTCACTTAATAATTCTCACCGGACTAAACAACTCTTGTCGCTACAAGCGATGAGAGTGAGGAGCCCGTGACTTCGTATTGAAAGTTGCGGACCTCCCCAAGGGGCCATCGCTGCGATAACCACTCACTTAGGGGCTCGCTTACCCAAGGGAAGCAGAGTTCGAGGTGCTCGCCTAAATCGTCGACCGAGATAAATGCAGCATGATCGACGATCCCATCGGGGTCATTGATTGTGATCTCACCATCTACCTCTGCCGCGAGATGTACCTCGCAGCGCATCTCCCAGCCCAAATCTATTGAGGTAGCGATTACCTCATAGAGAAGCCCCGACCATGAGAGAACTCGCAGACCCGTCTCTTCCTCGACCTCGCGCGTCAATCCATGCAAGACACTTGCGTCGGTCGGGTCGATGACCCCTCCGGGAGTGCTCCAATCGTGGGCGCCGTTGCGGCGGAGGTTGCGCACCAGCAGGAGGCTGGCATCGCGCTCTAGTACCGCTCCGGCTACATAAAAAACGTTCTTCACTCCGCCTAGTTTGCCACGGACTTCCGCGTAGTGCTTGACGAATCATCTCTGCCTACAATCGACAGCATGAAGAGCCCCGAACCCACCACATCTGATACATCCGGATTCGACACGGGGCCTGGGCCCAGAAAACGCGCCTTCATCATCGCCTATGGACTCACCGTATTGAGCGGAGTTCTCGGAGCAGTAATTGGTTATGGAGTTGCCGGGGTGCAGTGCGATGTCATGCGCTCTGGAGACTGTGCAGCCTCACAGGCGATTGGAGCCTTAATCGGCGGTGCCTTCTGTGCCATTGGGGTGGGGATCGTAGCGGTGCTTACACTTCGAGCGATGGCAGAGTGGCGCAGACCACGATCCTGATCGTCTAAACGAAACCTCTGCACCGATACTTAGGAAATCTGCAGCCTTCTAAAGGCCTCTGCGAACTCGACACCGACCACTGCTCCAGATGCTGCGGCCCGATCTCGTATCACCTCGGGGAGCCACAACGCCTCCTCACCAACCTGACTCGCGTGGCACCCAACCGCCTCAATTTTTAGATCGATTGTGGCAGCGACATCAACCCACGCATTCGGCGCAAGGGTCCCTGAGCACAAAACCTGTGACACCGAGTGAGGCAAAAGACCCTCTGCTATGTGCTGCGGAAAATAATGCGGATTCGATGACGCTGGAGCAACTGCATCGAGGGCGGCAAGGCCTGTAATGCGGTGGTCCCTGTGGTTTATATACCGATCACCGAAGAAGAGCGCAGTCGGGTCTGGGCAGAGAATCACATCTGGGCGGAGTTCGCGAACATGCCTAACGATGCGCTCGCGCAATCCAATCGAGTCTTCAATCTCTCCGTCTGGATAATCAAGATGGAGGCTCCCAGCAAGCCCTAAAACCTGCATTGCCTCATTGGTCTCCTCGCGCCGCTGCTTGGCCATCGCTCTCGGATCGGTAGCGGGGTCGTCGCTTCCCTTATCCCCTAGGGTAGTGACCAATACCCAAACCTCAGAACCGGCCTGAGCCCAACGCGCAAGCGTTCCGCCTGCCGAGACCTCAGGGTCATCAGGGTGCGCATAAATCGCTAATGCTCGCTTTGGTGTCTCTACGATCTCGATCATGCCGGTACGGTACCTGCCCATGGCATCAACAAAGCGATCCGTCGGCTGTCACGTCTCCGTTGCAGGGGGGCTCTCACGCGCCCTTGCCCATGGAGAGGAGCGTGGCTGCGATGCGATTCAGGCATTCCCATCCAATCCAAGGGGGTGGGCGGTCCCCTCCCCTGACCTTGCGGAGGAGGAACTTCTAGCGCAGGGCGTACTCGAGAGAGGGTGGCCGCTTCTCCTCCACTCTCCCTACCTGGTCAACATTGGAGCCCCCGACCCAGTCGTGCACGAGCGCAGCATCATCAACCTTGGGTTCTCCCTTGAACGCGGAGTGAGGCTTGCAGCGCGCGGAGTTGTTGTCCATACCGGAAGCGCGAAAGGAGAGTCGCGCGACGAGGCTGTTACGCGCGCAGGCGAGACCGTCGTTGATCTACTCGAGGCGATACCAGACTCCAATATTCTGATCGAGCTCACTGCGGGGTCTGGTTCGCTAATAGCCGGAACCATCGACGAGTTGGCTGACGTCTTTGAGGCCGCAGAGTGGCACCCGCGATTAGGAATCTGTTTAGACACGTGCCACCTTTTTGCTGCAGGCGTAGATATCGCATCGGAGACTGGGCGCAAGAAGATGCGCGCATCTTTAAAAGAGATTGGACCCGAGCGCGTGAAAGTGATTCATGTCAACGATTCACGTGACGGACTTGGCTCTAGACGCGATCGACATGCTCGCATAGGCCAAGGAGAGATAGGCGAAGAACCACTGCAAAAAATCCTTGCTTGGCCCGAGCTCAAGCATGCCCCTCTTATTCTCGAGACACCAGGGGACGCTAAAGAGAACGGTGAGGACATCGCAATTGTGCGTCGCCTCATCTCTTCAAAATCGCGAGCCTCATGATGGATGACCTGCGCCCAGATCGCTTCCCCATTGAGGAGACAAACATAAGGGGTTTTAAGCAGGCATTCGTGCGCTGTGGAGTAGGCGGTGTGCCACTTCTACTTGTCCACGGCTGGCCCGAGACGAAGCGGATCTGGTGGCGAGTAATTGATCAACTAGTCGGCGCTGGCTTTGAGGTCATAGCCCCTGATCTCCGAGGTTTCGGAGACTCGGCGCTTGGCCCAGATGGATTCAACGACATCCCTGCCCACGCCGGCGACCTCTACGCATTGGCGCATGATCACCTCGGGCATGAACGCATTGTCGTTGCAGGAGGAGACCTAGGTGGACCGGTCATTCAAGAACTAAGCACTGCGCGTCCTGAGTGGGTTGATCGCATGATTCTCTTCAATAGTCCCCTTCCGTTTTTGAGAGAGAAGATGCAGGGACTCCGCACGAGACCAGAGACAGATGCCCTCGATTACTTCATTCGTCAAGGTACAGATGCTGATTCCCTTAGTGCCGAGTTGAGTACGCCCGAACTACGCACTCAATACATAAGTACTTTTTATAACTCTCGCCTCTGGGCATACCCAGGCGCTTTCGATGAGGAGGCGATCGACTTTATGGTTGAGCCGTTTAGCGACGAGTCGCACCTACGGGCTTCGTTCGGTGCGTATGAGAGTGTCTTCGACTCCTCTAAGCGATCGGGGATTGCATCCTTCGCTGCTAAAGAAAACGCAACGCAGACGCTGGTCCTATTCGGGACCGCTGACCACGTGATTAGCCCTGATTTTGATCTGATGTCCGAGATTGTCTTCGCGAACAGAGTTGGACCGATCAACATTCCCGAATGCGGCCACTTTGTTCAGTGGGAGGCAGATGCTGCCCTCACGGCTCACATGATTGAGTTCTGCAGTGATCTGCTCAACCAAAAGAGTTAATGGGGCGCATTAATCCCTGCTGAATGGCAGTTGCGACAAGCACGCCATCTGTGTTGAAGAACTTCCCTGAGGCGAGTCCTCTCGCTCCAGATGCAACAGAACTTCGCTGATGATAAAGGAGCCACTCATCGGCCCGGAACTCATGATGAAACCACATCGCATGGTCCAGACTTGCGATCTGGAAGCGGCCCTCGAGGTAACTCGCTCCATGGGGCAGCATTGCGGTATCTAACAACGTCAAGTCCGAGGCGTATGTAATAACGCATGTGTGGAGCATGGGATCATCGGGGAGAACTCCATTGGCTTTCACCCATACGTTCTGCTCAGGTGAGCGCGGTGAAGAATCGAGCCAGCCCGGAAGCGCAGTTGGGCGCGAGTCAATTGGGCGCTCGCGCATAATCCAATCTCTAAAGTCTGGGCCGAAGCGATCGGCATAGGGAGCAATCTGCTCCTGAAATGGTAGGAGCGTCTCCGGACCCGGAACATCTGGCATCTCATCTTGATGCTCGGGGCCTTCTTCTCTGATTTGGAACGATGCACTGAGATTAAAGATTGGGCGCCCGTGCTGAATGGCAACGACTCGACGAGTGGTAAACGACCTTCCATCCCTAATCCGGTCTACTTCGTAGATAATCGGAACAGCCGGGTCGCCTGGGCGCAGAAAGTAGGAGTGCAGGGAGTGGAGAACTCTGCTCGCCTCAACGGTGCGCCCTGCAGCCACTAAAGCCTGACCGGCCACCTGCCCACCGAAGACTCGCTGCTGCTGCTCGTCCGGGCTGACGCCACGAAAGAGATTGACCTCGAGCTGCTCGAGGTCTAAGAGAACTAATAGGTCTTCAAGGGCGCTAGGCACAGGACTGACGGTAGCCGCTTCGAGGCACCGAATTACTCAACCAAAAAATACTTCAGCCTCTGCATACCTTTCTTCGGGCACAGTCTTGAGTGTGGCGACGGCCTCTGCGAGGGGAACCCTTACGATCTGAGTACCCCGCAGCGCTACCATCGATCCAAATTCGCCCGCCTGCACTGCATCAATGGCCGCTAGACCAAAGCGGGTAGCGAGGAGTCGATCGTTAGCGGTTGGGGTACCGCCACGAATCACATGGCCAAGGATCGTCGCACGAGTCTCCCAGCCGGTACGCCGCTCAATCTCCTCAGTGAGTCTGTTGCCGATCCCGCCAAGACGAGCATGCCCGAAGTCATCGGTCTCGCCGGTAATCGTCTCGAGAGTGCCGGCTTTTGGTATCGCCCCCTCCGCTACCACGATCACCGACGCGCGACGCCCAGTCGAATGGCGGCTCGTCAAGTACGCAACTACTTCATCAATATCGAATGGGCGCTCAGGGATCAGGATCACATCAGCACCCCCCGCCATTCCAGAGTGGAGAGCGATCCAACCTGCATGCCGACCCATTACCTCAACAACCATGACACGGTCGTGACTCTCCGCTGTTGTGCGGAGCCTGTCGATCGCCTCCGTTGCTGTCTGTACTGCAGTATCAAAACCAAAGGTGACATCCGTAGCTGAGAGGTCATTGTCGATCGTCTTTGGAACGCCAACCACTCGAACACCGGAGTCGAATAAGCGCGCTGCTACCCCGAGTGTGTCCTCACCACCGATTGCAATGAGGGCATCGATCGACATCTC
>JBAXPT010000016.1:0-19334 GCA_037132095.1 Actinomycetes bacterium | reverse complement strand
GTAAGACTCTTCAACATGCGCATACACGCCCTAAGCCCACAGTTCGCTTCACATCATCTATCCCACCCAAGCAAACCCGCCCATAGTTCAACAACAAAGAGTCGCTACCAATTCGGGGCTGGTTTACGGGCTGGCTTATGGGCTGGCTTATGGGCTGATGTCTCGGCTCGCAGTGCGATGCTCATCACTCTCACCGTGGCGACGCTCGTTGCCGCAGGGATATCTCCGACCAACGCGCATGCCGCCCCGAGAGTCGCTCGGAGTAATGCGGCGACTGGAGCGAGTGGCGTTGGAGCAGTAGCACCGACGGTAGACCTCTTGTCTGTTACTCCCAAGGGACCGTACCGAGTAGTGAGCAAGGGCAAGGCCGGCTCGATTACATGGAGGCTCGAGCGCGCAACCGGAGATAAGGGCACAACATGCTGGCGCATGGTCACTAAACCAAAGTCAATCTCAGCAGAGGGCAACGCTCCAGGCAACGCACGGTGCTATCCACCGGTTGCAGATGATGCAGATATCGTGGATGTCCCCCTTGTGGTTGCCGCTAATGCTGAGCGCTCAAAGGTTGGGTTTGTGGCGATTGTGGTGCCGAAGGGGACTCGCTCGGTAAAGGTCGGCCAGATCGGCGGGAAGTTCACCACCATCTCAGGGGGCAAGAGCCTCTCCGGGCCGATTGTCTTTGTCGGCAAGAAATCTCCGCTCTGGGTTGATATGACGCTCCCGGGCAAGCACCGCCTCGCCTGCCAAGGAGGGGTCATGATCGATAAGTACGACCTGAAGGACCCGATCCTCACTGATAACTCAGTTGGGGCCGCATGGTTCTGCGACGAGCTATAGCCGCTAGGGCTTTACTGCACCTGAGAGCCATAGGGCGCCTCTCTTGAGGTTTTACAGAGAATAGAGACACCCTCTAGGCCTAATTCCCACTAGAGAATTCGCGCAGAGGGTGGTACCTTCGCGACCAAGACAGATGGGGGAGAGCTTGAGACACGCGAGCAGCAGCGGCGCATTGGATGCCGCACGTGTAGAGAAAGCAGGCGTATCAAGACGTCAGGTTCTCGCGCGCTCTGCGGTTGCTGCCGGCGTTGTCTGGGCTGCACCTGTCATCAAGACCGCATCGGCTTACGCTCTCACTGCTTCTGGCACCGAGCGACCCTGCACGCAGTTCTATGTCGCAGGTCTGATGCTCGACAAAAATTACTTCCCGCCGTATCCGTATGGCTTCTACCCACCGAAGAAGAAAAACAGCGACGACGATCACGGTCACGGTCACGGTCGTGACGATGACGAGCGCAGTCTTGCCTTCAAACTGATCAGCAGTACGCGCCCGAGCGACTCTGACTCCAAGGATAAAGACAAAAAGAAAAAAGACAAAAAGAAAAAAGACGATCACGGACACGGTGGCGGCGGGCACGGCGATAACGGACACGGTGGCGGCGGTGATGGGCACGGTGGTGGTGGGCACGACGATGACGGACACGGTGGTGGCGGACACAATCCGAAGATGATCGTCCCACCTCTAATCGCTACATGGACACGCGACAACCCGACGATTCCTCTATTGGAGCCAGATGTCTATCCACAGATAACTCAGACCGGCGCACAGGGTTGGGCGGTACTTCTACCCGAGGTCACCGGACCGAATGCTGGTGGTCGCCAGGCTCGCTTTATCGTCGGGTATGCCTACCAAGGCACCCACTTCGCATATGGATTTGTAGACCCAAACCCTTCAAATCCCTTGCTTGCTGGCAGGCGCCTGCTCTTCCCATCTCCAGTCGGCAAAACGCATGAAGGTGACGACGACAACAACGGGGATGACGATAAGGACGACAACCACCACGGGTCAACCTCTACCTCAAGTACTTCGTCGACGAGTACTACAAGTACCACCTCCACCACTACACCAGGGGCTACGACTACAACCACCACAACTAGACCGCGCGGCGATGACAATGGTGGAAATCCCTTTGGGCCGCCCCCTCCAACCACGACGAGTAGTACCTCTACAACTAGTACCACTACAACGACGATGCCGCCGCCGCCGAGCTCTACAACTAGTACCTCAACAACGAGTACAAGCACGAGTACGAGTACGACGAGTACAACCACGCGGCCACCTGCAACCACCACAACAACGCGGCCACCTGCAACTACTACAACAACGCGACGCCGTAACAACGGTCATGATGATGACGACGACGACGACAAAGAGCACGGGAACAAGCACACAACTACGACAACACGTCCACCTGTAACCACCACAACAACCCGCCCTGCTGCAACTACAACCACAACGCGGCCATCAGGGAGCACCTCGTCTACGACCACAACCACACGACCGAGCAGCGGATCAACGACGTCAACGACAACGACCTCTACAACAAGCCCCGGTGGAACAACAACGACCACCAGCGACGATCCTTGGGCGCGGTGGCTTGCTGCGGGCGGTACCGATACTCGCGGCGGCGGATCCGGTAACGGTTCTGGAAGAGACGATCGACCCTCAGACTCAAATAGGGGCGGCGAATCTGCTCCTAAGTTGAAGCCCTTCGTTGAGACCGGTGTTGGGGCTGCTGGGCCTTCAGGGCCTGAGGCCCCCCTTCCCTCGGGGCGCGCGGGAACGCGAAGATTCGCTGAGTTATTTGACTCCCAAGAGGACGGGCGACCAGTTCGTGGAGCACCCATCACGGGTGTTGTTCTTATTTACTGCAAACCTTGACCTAGACCCCTCCAGAGTGCGCAAGACTGCGCCCCTATGAGCGACCTACTTGCACGAATAAATGATCGAAGCGCCCACGTCGTAGTAGTCGGCCAGGGATACGTCGGACTCCCCGTTGCGATGCGCGCTGCGGAGGCAGGTTTCCGAGTCACCGGCTACGAACTCGACCCACGCAGGCTCGATGCGCTGCGCAATGGCCAGTCCTATGTTGAAGACGTTCCCGACGCGCGCCTCGCAGATGCAACTGCGTCTGGCTACACCGCTACCGACTCCGTAGGCGATCTCGCTGGTTTTGATATTGCGGTGATCTCGGTACCCACCCCACTGCGCGAAGGCGCACCCGACCTCTCATTTGTTGAGGGCGCTGCTGAGCAACTTCGTCGCGTACTCAAAGCAGGTGCACTTGTTGTATTGGAGAGCACTACATACCCCGGGACCACCGAGGAGTTAGTCGGTCCTCTACTCGAGGCATCTGGTCTAAAGGCAGGCCGCGATTTTCATCTTGGTTACTCACCGGAGCGCATTGATCCAGGCAACACCCAATACACATTTGAGAATACTCCGAAGGTTGTTTCAGGGATCGACGCTGAATCGCTTGAGTGTGTAGGCGCTTTTTACTCAACCCTCGTCGAGCAAGTTGTGCCAGTTGGTTCATGTGCGGAGGCCGAACTCGTCAAATTACTTGAGAACACTTTTAGGCACGTCAACATCGCATTGGTAAATGAACTCGCAATGTTTGCAGAGGATCTAGGTGTAGATATCTGGAGCGCTATCGATGCTGCATCTACAAAGCCGTTTGGGTACATGCGCTTTACCCCGGGGCCGGGTGTAGGTGGGCACTGCCTACCGGTCGACCCCTCCTACCTCTCGTGGAGAGTGCGCAGGCAATCGGGGCATGCATTCCGCTTTGTCGAACTCGCTAACGATGTCAACGAGCACATGCCCGACTATGTAGTTAGCCGCATTGTCTCGATGCTGAACAAGAGCGAGCGCTCTGTAAAAGGAAGCAAGATTCTGCTTCTCGGTATGGCCTATAAAGCCGGTACGTCAGATTGGCGTGAATCGCCATCGGTAAAGGTTGCAGAGCGACTCGCAGCCCTCGGAGCCAATTTAAGTGCTTGCGACTCGCACATCCCAGCCGTATTCGCTCCCGGGTTTGATCTGAGGCTCGAGGAGTTTGGTCCAGAGGCGCTTGCATCTGCGGACTTAGTAGTGCTGCTTGTCGACCACCTTGAGTTTGATCCCGATGTGATCTGCGAGCACTCAACTCTGATTTTTGATGCGAAGGCCATACTTCGCGGACGCGAGTTCAGCGGCGAGATCCTCTAACTGCTCGAGCAGTTTGCTAGTTGGGTTTCTACAGCCCTACAAGGCCTACGTATTTTCCGCCGCGTTCGAATACTCGATACGCTCCGCCGCGATTTAAAACCCAGTCGCGAAACCACGTGTTGTCGTCGATGTCGTCACAGATAATCACGCACTCCGGCGTTAGGTGAGAAGCGACTGCATCCATAGCGAATGTTCGCCCGTCGTATGACTTATCCGAGTCATAGTGGAAGAGACTGATCGCTCCACATTGCGGGAGAATCTCGGCCAAGTTTGAGCGGTCGCCCTTGAGATAGAGGTTCCACCCGTCGCGCAGTGCTTCCGGTACTACGCACCCAACATAACGCTCAGGGTTATCAAGCCGGAAGTATGGAAAGTCGCTAGACCAGAGAGTCCCGGATCCATTAGCTGCTAGGGCTGAGAGAACCGCTGCTGAGGACCACCCCGCAGCGACACCCGTCTCAAGAACTGTCTCTGGGCTCGTTAAGCGTGTGAGGAAATAGAGGAGGCGATGATGACCGCCACCGCCTAGGGGCACCCCAATTGTGGAGAGGATCGACTGCGCCTGGGGCTCGAAGCCATCTGCCCATTGGTTGGCCTCAGCCCAGAGCTCGGGGTCGAGCGACTCGCCGAAAGTCTCGACCGACTCAGCATGCTCGGATGCCCATGCCAGAGCCTCGTCCTTATTCGGCGGGCGCAGGCGAGCTTTTATCTTGCGCAGCATCACGGGGAGGTAGGAGGGGCGCAGCGCATTGCGTGCGAGGTTCACAAACGTTGATCGGCGGGCCACGGCGGCGAGGTTACCCGGGCCAAGGGCCATAGCGGAGCAAGATTCGCGGATTCGGCGAATCGGCGCCACAGCGAATCGCCCGCCGAATCGGCGCCACACCACCGAGACCCCCAAGACCAGCGAATCCATATGAATCCATTCAGGCGACCCACGCCCAGATTCAGAGCTTTAGAATCTCCACCTTGCCAATAATCGCTAGACCTCTACAGCCTGGGTTGGGGATATGAGCAGCCAATCAAGACTCCAGAAGCAGGGACCCAAATCAGGTTCGGGCTCGAGATTATTCGACGTTGGCGCATTGGTAATTCTCATCACCCTTGGTGCAGTCGTTCCCTTATTGATTGCTCAATCATCAGGGGCCCTTCGCATTCCGCGTTCGGATGACTGGTCCTACTTGACGACCCTCTTTCGCTGGATCGACGGTAATGGCCTCAGTTTCAACCGCTGGGTCTCAATGACCCTCGTTGGCCAACTTCTTATAGCGGCCCCCGTTGCGCTCATTGCTCATCACTCGATAGCGGCAGTCCACATTGAGACAGCCTTGATTGGCGCAATTGGATTGGGGTCTCTCTACTTTCTGGGGATCAGGGTCACAAAACATCGCTCTGCAGCTCTACTGGTCGCAGTCACCATGACTCTCAGCCCTATATGGATCGGGTTAGCCGCCACTTACATGACCGACATCCCAACCTTCACGCTACAGACGCTGATGTTATCCGCAGCAGCAAAAGGGATTCTCGGTACTAAAAAAAGAACGCAGTGGCTTCTCGCCTCGGCAGGGCTCGGTGTGGCCGGTTGCTCAATCCGACAGTTTGCGATCGTCCCCCTCGTCGCTACTCTAATTGTCTTTGCTTTAGTAGCAAAGCGCGAAAAAAACCCCGTTTTGATGCGCGCCACGATGACCGTTGGGTTGTTGTCCATCATTTCTGTGATCGCGATAATCATATTTTGGTCTCATATTCCCGATCCCTTGCAGGGAGCACCTATTCATCCCTCTGCTGGTTCTATCCGGGAGGCATCGGCTCGAGGGCTCGGCTATTTAAGACTCTGCGGCTTACTACTAATACCGGTCATTGCCTATGCGGGGCCGGTGCGAATTACTAAGCGCGCTTGGGAGGCAAGCAAGGCAATCACAATCGCGCTGAGCGTTGCTCTCACAATTGGGCTTGCAGGCTCTGCGGCCACACTTGGCGAGGACGCATTTGTCGGCAACTACATGCATCCTCGAGGAATTCTTGGGGATGACGTTCTTGAGACAGGGACGCGCCCCTACTTAATATCCAAACCCGCGTGGCTGATGATTGTCGCAATTGGATCCGTTGGTGCGATTCTGATTTGTTTGGTGGCGGTGCCTGCCCTCAAAGAGCTCTCGAACCGTTACCACAATAGAAGGGATTCGAACTCAAAGAATGTCTTGGACATTGATCCAATCTCTGCACTATTTGGCATAACCCTTGCAGGGCTTTTTGCCGCATATATAAGCACCGATGCACTCCAGATTAATAGGTTCCCAATATTTGATCGCTATGTGATCGCAGGGCTGCCGCTAGTGGCGCTCCTCATTCTGCGCTCTACTTCTTTTGGGGAATCGACACAGCCGCGCCGAAGTCCAGTGAGAGTCTCAGGGCTCATAGTCAGCATTCTCTTCCTCTCCTCGCTAGGAATGATCTGGGGAATTGACTCAGCTCGATACGACGCGACTCGCTGGCTAGTTGCCCAGGATGCGGTGGCAAAAGGATTCAATCCATTACACATTGATGGTGGCTTCGAATGGGTCTCGTGGCACCGACAAAAGGGGGGATTATTCGCAGACACAGAGTCTGAGCGAAAAATCAACCGCTCTAAGTATTTCGCACCTTTGTGCGTCTCACTCGCTAATGATCCCCAACTGCGAGATACTCAAATCGAGGATTTGATAGCGATGCGAACATACCGCTCGCCGCTGGGAGCGAATAGAAAAATCATCGCCCTGCGTAACAAACGCAAATGTGGTGGCACCGCCCCCTAGCACTCGCTCCCTACCAATTGCGGGCTCTATTCTCTGATGTCGTTACCCTCAATAATCTCTACTCGGTCTAGTAGCGCGTCGAGTGCCTCTAACGCAGGCTCCGCTAAAGGCCAACCCTCGCTCGGTGGAGCAAATGCAAGCAATGCGCTAAGCGGATCATGTGCTCCGCGTGCGGAGACTGCGTGAACTGGGTACCTACCCGGTGAGAGGATCGCGATATCGGCTCCGAGTCGCGGGAATCCCTCAGCAAGGCTCAATAAGAAACTCGTCTCAAACGAGATACCCGGCGCTCCGACAACAACTTCGTCAGTCGCCGGATCGAGCCAAATCGCAGGCGAGTCGGCGACCATAATTCCCATCTTTGCTAAGCGCCGTTCTCGACCGCTCAACCTCGTATTCGCTTGCAGGAGCATCACAGGCTCCCCCGGCTTCGTCCCTGCTTTAGCAACAACTAGTCCGGGAATCGCGACAACACCTGCGGCGGATAGGTCTCCATGGAACGCTAGGTAAGAGGCGAGCGCATTAAGGACGCGCGATGCATCTCGCCCTGATACCACTACCTCTCCGCCTCTATAGAGAAGGTGCAGCGGCTTGATCCCGCGCGCATCGACGTCACTAGTCGCAAGAGTTAACGAGAAGGCTGGTCGAGCATCGTTAACCGGTGCTGGTATGTCGCTAAGGGCGACTGCGTAACTCGAGAATGCAGCCTCAACAGAAATGCAGGCATCCTCAGTATCGAATCCGATGACCACGAGGTGGCCTCCGAGCTCCAGCACAGTTCTAAAAGCACGCGGCTGGGCCTCCTTGCAGCTCTCACAATCGAGGTCATACGCGGTTAGTACACGCGAGAGTCTCTGACTAGCCCCTGCTCCGTCTTCGTCTGGGACAAGTAGCCCAGCAGACTCGAATTCGCCTATCGCCTTCTCTACATCAGATTTAAGGGTGCCGGGCTCGACTCCGAATACCTCTGCTAAATCATCTGCAATCTCAGTCTCGCTCGACTCGCCATCGCAGCACTGCCACACAAGGGCAGCGACAGGGTTGAGAAGATGCAACTCGTCGCCGAACGCGAGCACGGCCTCACCATCAAAATATTTAGAATGCACAAGAGGTGAGGATCGGGGATTACTCAAGATGCCGTCCCCGAAGACCCGTGCGAGAGTAGGTCAAGTACGACCTGACACGCTTCGTCCAAATATCCACTAGTCAAAGCAACGCAGCGCGCACTAGACGTAACTGCAGCGAGCGTATCCACGACAAGTGCCGTATCTCGAGCGAGATGATAGGAGTGCTGCCCTACACTGTGCAACGCAGATGCAGGGCTCAGAACCTCTATTTTTGTAGGTGCATTTGGTATATATGTAGGGAGCACGACCACCGATGGGCGCGCAGCCGCCACGATTAACTCTTCTCTCAGCGAAGACGCTGGAACTAGAACCAACTCTCCGAGCAGCGAGACCAACGCAGGATCAGAGATGGGAGATACCTCCGGAAGTAACTCCTCTATGTTCGCAGCAACGGATATGTACTTAGCGTAAGGCTGCACCATTAAGCCATCGGGCAATCCATCAGGAGAGATCGCCACCGCCTCATCCGTGAGATAGCCGAGGCCATATCGCGCCACAAGTGCAACTGAGAGCGTTGATTTTCCACTCCCTTGAGGGCCAACAATAATTGCAGCATGGTCGCCACTCGTTACTGCGGCAGAGTGCAGAAGCGCGTGGCCAGGGGTGTTCTCTAGGGCTTGGCGGTTGGCCTCCCATAGGAGGTGAGATACGACGATTGATAATGCCGGAGCAGAGACAACATGGAGAGCGTCAAGGTGTAGGTGCCACGCGACGATTCCATTTAGATCAGGCGGGCTCTGCGTAACAGTAAATACATGCTCAGGCTCCATATCGCTCAGTAGAGGAGCCCATAAAAGCTCAACCAGCTCAGCCACTAAATCTGCATCTGAGCGAACACACGCAGAGAAACCAAGGAGATTGAAGGTTCTAGATGTGGCGGCGAAGTCTTGAGACCTAAGCCGCGTACGAACGCGCTCACCCACGGCGAAAGCGCCCTCTTCGAGGCTGCGTATCGTCTTGAAAACGCTCGTATGGGTTATCGATCGCATGCTGCTCTGCTTCGTGTGCAGCGTATGGATTTGGAGCGCCTTGATTCTCGTACGGATTTTCTCGAGGAGCAACTAGCGAAGAAGGGTCGAGGGGTTTGAACTCCTTGCGCGGCGTTACCTTGCGCTCCGGCAAACAAAGCAGAACCAAGAAAAATGGCATTACCTGAACTCGCTGCCTCGCGAGAATCCCGAAGTTTGAGAACGCTGAGAATGCATAGATAAATGCCAGCACGATTCCAAACGAGTAAGCGACATAAGGCGAGTACCTCATCTGATTCCAGAGATTTCGTAGCCTCCTACGCGATTGCCACGTGAGCCACATCAGAAACACTCCCTCCCCCGCGCTCAATAATGACTGAACGTTCCCCACCTCAAACGGGAACGGCCGGTAGAGGATCGTCACCGTGGCGAGCGGGAAATTCGCAGGGTTATTCGTGACGCTTACTGGAGTAAATACAGAGCCAGCCTCCTTTGAGGTTCGGCCCTCCGCATCTTGAAGCGTTTGATTAACCGTCTCTTGATTGAGGCCTGAGACACCAAAAAACTGAGAGGTCTGGCCAATAAGCACGGTGCCTACAACAAAGAGAATGCCAAAAACCAAGACGCGCGCAAAGGGGGTGCGCGCTGAAGGGCTTCGTGACTTTCCTAGCCCCGCTGCGAGGACCATCCCAACGAAAGTAATGAGGGCTACATGCGGTCTAAGTAGCCCAGCGCTCACGAGGCCTAGGGCCGCAATTGGAAACCCCAACAACGCTCCTTTGCTCATAACTCTTGCAACACCGTATGAGATTAGGCCGAGACTAAAGACTGCCCATGCGTCTTTACCGAGGGCCGATGGCCAATAGATCATCGACGGTAGGAACAGAACCAAGAACGCATACCTTCGAGCATCCCCCTCTGGAACGGCGCGCATAAATGCTCGCCAGAGTAAGAGTGCGCCGATGAAGGCTGCCCAACCAAAGAACATAAATGCTCCAGGTTTTGAAGCTCCCGTTACCGCGTAGAGGACTCCGGTGATGGTGCGTAGAAATCCTGTTCCACTAAAGGGACCAACATCGTAAGAGAAGTCGAGTGTTCGATAACTCGGCGCAAGGAATTTCCCCCAGATGTCGTACTCCGTTGCATCTGCGATACCTGAGTAAAAAACAGTCGTCATCAACATTCGCAGAAGCGACCCAACGAGTTTCATCGAGAAGCCTGCCATCACCAAGAGATATGTCTCGTTGCTCCGGTCGTAATAGGCGAGCCGTCGCGCTAATAGGTGAGTTATGCCTAGCAATACGAGCATGTCGACCGCTGCTAGCGCCCACTCCATAGAGGCCGTAGCGACCGCCATGACCAATGCAACACCGATTGCGGTATATCCGCTGAACATCGCTACCCGCATCAGCCAAGGGCGCTTAAGCAGATCTGCGGATTCGACTGTTCCGAGAGATAGAGACTCTGGATCTTCCCCAGGGGAGGAGGAGGGTGGGAGGGTCGTCATTGACTGCTCCTCGACTGACGCAGCGCCGCAGCGCCGCGCCTGAATCGTGCCCAATACGACGAGTCGCGGCCCGATATATGTTGGCGGCTGGGTAGGAGCAGGGCGCGCATGTAGGCAAGTTTGCCAGTGATCCCAGGCACTGCGGTTACACCCGCCGCAACCTGAGTTGCATAGGAACGATTCTCTGAGGTGTAAGCCCTAAGCGCTCGCTCCTCGTAGCCACTCGGCGAGTATGAATCGGCCCATGCAGATGCATCATTTGGGGGCAGATCAATCCTCTGCCACGCAAGTGATATTGCCCGTGCGATTACAGCCTCTGCTCGCCAGGCTCGCGCAGTGACAACTGCATCGGAGAAGTTAACTTTCTTTATCAGTAGCATCTCTGCAATGTCTCGGAGCGCAACTAGCCGCGGAGACACATCCCCAAGGGCAGCATGAAAGCACGCATGGAGAAATCGGTATTGACGCGAGATAGTGCGTAGGTTCACTTCCCCAATCTCAAACTCCTCAACATCATTGAAGAGGGAGCTCAGATCGACTGTTAGTCCGAAGGGCCCCTCTGCGATACTGCGGTGCAGGTCTACCTGTAGCCCATCGGCGTAGGTAAAACAGGCACCTTTCCCGAAACGACTATCGAAGCCTTTGCTCACCTCGGGAAATCGACGTCGCGCTCCGGCGGCAGTCAATATTTCAGATGCTCCGGCGAAAGAATCTGCTGGCACTAATAGATCCACATCTCCAAATGCACGCCATGACGGGTCTGGATAATCGAGGCGAGCAACCGCAGATCCCTTGAGGACCCGAACATCGATCCCTGCGAGACTCATCTCGGAGTAGACCTCTAAGAGTCGCCTCTCAAGTACCAGCGCAAGACTCATTGAACGCGAGTGGTCTTGAGTGATCTGAGTTCTCTGTATCTCCGAGGCAGTGAGAGCGCCACGATCGAGAGCGTAAGCGGCGAGAGGAACTAAGCGTTCAAGAAGAAGCTCGCGATGGAACTGCGTCCACTCAACCTCCGACATCCCCTCTAAATCTCTGATCTCGTCTTCAGATATCTCTCGGAGCCCAACACCCGCTACAAAATTAAGGTTAGAGAATCGGTCGGGCGACCCGAGAGAGGTCATGAGACCACGACCGCTTCAGTAGCGATTAACTCGTTGATAACCATCTCTACATCGCGTGAAACTACGCCATGATCTGCTCCGAATAACTCAGCAAGGCTCTCTGCAATATTTTGCGTAGTCGACCAATCCGATAGAAGATCCCAAACCAAGCGGGCTGAGCCCTCCAAGAGACGCGGCTCAAGATCTCTTGGCGCAAGAATTACTACGCCGAAGGGACCAGCTCGAGAGATCACTTCGGGCGATTGCTTAATGACAGCAGAGGCTTTAGCCACGCCCAGAACCTCGCTAGTTAGATTCAGAAACTCGGGTCGTCGAACGCTTCACTAGAGGAGTTCGCCCCTTGATTCGATGCAGATACGCCAACCTGGTCGGGGTCAGGTCTCCGGCGAACGGTACCTGCTCCATTCGTTGGCTTGCGCCATGGGAAGAGGCGTGAGATTTTGGGGACCTCTCCGGGGTGAGCGTATCCATACCCATAACCGTAATAACCGTAATAACCGTAATAACCCGCGCGAGCTCCATGCTCCGCACCCACGAGCACAACGCCCACAGTGGTTGCTTCAAGACGGCGCAACAGATCTGAAGCAGCCACTACACCACCACGTCGGGTCCAACCAGCACGAACCATCAATACTGTGGCATCGCAGAATGTCGAGAGCTCGGCAGCATCATTGGCTAAGAGAATGGGGGGCGAGTCAACGATTACAAGGTCTGCTATTTCGCGGCCTAAGCGCGCTGCAACTTTGACCATCTCGATAGCGGTACCCGGATCGGTTCGAGTCGGTGCACTTGCGATGAACCGAATATTAGGTATCCCGGTCTCTTGGGCAGCTGCCAAAGCATCAGCGACTGTTCCTTGGTGAGGAATATCTGTGAGGTTTGGGCTAGTGGCGCCGGAGAAATACTTGTGCATTTGTGGTCTACGGAAGTCACCGTCTATCAGGAGTACAGAGATGCCGGTCTCTGCGAAAGCTGCCGCGATATTTACAACCGATATTGACTTGCCCTCAGCAGGGCCAGGAGATGTAACCAGGAGCACGCGAAGCGGAGTTGCCTCTGGCTCTGCTGCCCCGGCCAATCCGGGGCGATTATTTACTGGGTGCCTCTGCCACATCGCTACAAGCGAGGTGCGAAAGGAGCGATAGGCCTCTGCCATTAGTGATGTTGGATCTACTGCCGTTGTTACTTGGAAGCGCAGAGATCGATCAAGGTTCATGACTGGGATCTCAGCAATAACGGGCATTCGCGCCGCACCCTCGGTGCCGGGCACGTCACGGATTCGAGCGCTAAGTATCTCAAGTAGAAGAAGAATTCCAAGACCAACTATGAACCCTATTGCAGCTCCAAATAGGAGTCTCTGAGACTCGCTCGTCGAACCTTGCGCCCGACTAACAATGATTGTCGCCCGACCTTTCGTCGCAGCCTCGAGTGTCGTGAGTCCGCTTGTCTGAGGGCCTATTTCTTGAAGATTCGATAGATCAGAGTCGGCATTCGCAAGTTTGCGGAGAACAGCCTCGCGCCGGATATCAAGGGAGTCGTACTCCGAGGCGCTCAGCCCAGGGGCCGCCAATTGTGAATCGATTTTGCTTATAAGTGTCTCCGAGTTACCACGTGAGACTGTGAGCCCAAAAATCTGCTCGTCATATTGCTTCTGGCCGAGTTCATCAACGTACCCAACTAATTGTGAAGCGAAGAGATTCGCGACTTTTGCAGCCAGTTGTGCATCGCCGACCTGAGCGGTGATTGCTAACGAACCCGTTGCAGGGTCTGGGATTGCCGAGGCCTTGATAAAGCCCCCAGTTCCAAGCTCCACTTGACCACTGCCAGCGCTAACACGCCTTCCGGACTTCTTGCAATCCGGGGAGGTCGCATCTGCGCCGGTCTCCGTACATTTATTAGCGTTGGCGTTCTGGATCTGTGGCCAGCGCACTTCGTCAATCGCCTCGGCTACTCGCTTTGGGACCTCACCGGTAATCATTAGAAGCGCTAAGCGGTCATAGTCGCGTCCGTTTACCGATGTATTCGCAGAACCACTCGATATAAGTGTGGTAGTCGCCCGGAAACTCACTCCGGGCCTACTGGCCTTTGCCGTCGCGGCGCTACTCGGTCGCGTCAGGAGAGCAAAAGTCATCGCAATGACCACCGTGACGAGGAGAACCCACCAACGGCGACGAACGATCCTTAGATAATCGGCTGGTCGCATGCTCTTTTCGAATCCCCCAACTAAAAACTGCAAGATGCGCCACGCTTAGTTGCGCGTCTTGCCACTCACTGTAGTGGTCTAATTGCCTAGTGGCTACCCCCAAAAACTACTCCTCCCTAACCCTGCTAGGGACCGCGGGCCCTCAATTGGGCACTACGCCTCAGTCTGGGGAGTGGCTCGAGATGATTCCTATATTTGCCTCTTGCTCAGGATATTGATTCGCTTCTTCACCGGCACCCACGCGTTTAAGGCCGCTGCCTGGGCTCGCCGCCTCCAAGAGGGCTCGGGCCCTGGCTCGTACCCAAATACCGCTAGCGCATCCCCCGCGAATGCCTCAAATAGAGCGAGCGTTCTCTTGTCGTAGTCGGTTTGCCAATCCCGAGTCGGTGCCGGGGCTCTACGGATATTTTGGTGCGACCCCAGAGTCCCCATACCAGCGATGACGTCGTCAGCGCGCTCATGGTACGTAAGCATCTCTGGCTCAAAATCAAGTCCCAGAAACCTGCAGAGGCGCGTAAGCTCGCGCTCCGGGTCTGAGAGTAGGTCCTCATAACGCAGTTCGTGAAACCGTGAAGAACCAACTATCCCTAGCGCACCCCTTCCACTCAGCGCGCGATCGCGCCAGTAAAGAGCGGCGTCTCGATATCTTAAAGGGAACCATGGCATTGCTTGGAGAGAGGGAATCACATCTCGCCCATCACGAACTAAGTGAATAAATCGGGAGCCGGGATAAGCATTAGATAGGCGCCCCACGTGCTCCGTGTGGTGCGGAGTCTTATCAATCGCAGTCTTCTTTCCGTGTACCTCGGCGAATACCGCGTAGACGCCGGCGACAGTTGCTGAGGCGCTCTTGATTGAGTCATCCTCCACAATTGGGAGCAGATCGCCATCGTTAAGCCGCCACTTCACAAAGGACTTCTGAGCGAGGACTGCGTCGAGGATCACCCGACGATCGATGGAACCAAACTCTCCATTTACCGGGGTATGTCGCAGCGCAGGCAAAATAAAGTAGGACTCCGGTGGCACTGCTATCTCGCTATGCGAATCGAGCATCGCTCGCAGCAAGGTGGTCCCAGAGCGAGGGCACCCAATTATGAAAGTAAATGGTTTGCTCGCAGGCTGAATTGATGGCTGACTGGAAGGCTGAGTTGAAGGCATAAGAATTTTGGCAGACGGGTTAGCTGCGCTCGCGGAGAGCCTACGCCCGAAAAGCAGCAGAACGGTCCTTGCTTATATTTCTCCGGGGGTATCGTCTCGGATACTCCCGCAAGATCACGCGGGCTGCGACTAGCGATTGGTTCGGTCTAGGTTGGAGTCAGTTGAGTTCTCTAGCAGCCAACAGGCGACTTCGTTGAGTAATCCATCACGCCCGAGCATCCTTCGTCGAAATGCTCCTGGGGCAGCCATCTCGCTTGGGGTTGTGGTTGTGGGTTTTGTGATCCCAATGTGGATTGCCCGATCGCAGGGCGCACTTGGGGCTGCACGAGGAGATGATTGGTCCTACCTAGTAACCCTTTTTCGCTGGGTTGATACTGGGCGGATGGAGTTCAACAACTGGGTCTCGATGTCGCTCCTCGGGCAGTTGTGGATAGCGGCCCCCGTTGCCGCAATATGGGGCCACGCCACCACGGTCGTCCAGACGCAGACGGCAATCCTTGGGTCGATTGGATTGCTATGTGTACTTTGGCTCGGCAGGAGACTCGGGCTCTCTTGGGGTCTCGCCGCTCTCGCTGCCCTGACCATTGCTGTCAGCCCGCTATGGATGGTTCTCTCAACCACATTCATGACCGATGTCCCATCATTTACCTTCTCTCTCGCTGCTCTGCTCACAGCAACTATCGCTCTCCAGCGCAGACCCATCTCTATGCCGCTACTTCTCCTGGCAATTGCCTTGTCCACCTACAGCGTGCTCATTCGCCAGTACGCAATAGTTCCATTAATCGCCATAGTGGTCTCAGGGTTCTTAGCAACAGCGAGAGCAAGACGCAAAAACGCGACTATTGCTTTAGTTATTGCATGTGTCATTTCGTCTCTTGCCATCGTCGTGTTTTTTATTTGGTGGTCTCATGTCCCCGACGCTAAGTCGATCGCTCCAACTCTCCCCAACGCTCGACATCTCAGAACAACTTTTATCAAGGGGGCGGGTTTCGTTCGCCTAAGTGGCCTCTTGCTTGCACCTGTCTTGATTTACTGCGGCCCCATCAGGATCATCAGGCGCTCGTACTCTGCTTCTAAATCACTCTCGATAGCGATCGGTGCGGGCGTGGCGCTATGGGAAGCAGTAACGGCGACACGTTATATAAGTTCCCAGTTTGTCGGAAACTACATAATCAGAGACGGCGCTCTATCGATTGCCGTGCTGCCGGGCCAGCGCCCAGATGTAATTCCTGGGCCCTTCTGGAGTCTCTGCGTTCTCGTCTCATCGATACTTGCAGTGCTGCTCTTGATGGCGACTATCCCGTCGATAGTTGGGGCGTGGAGCAGAGTTAAGAACCGTAAATTATTTGACGTTGACCCGGTTACAAGCATGCTTGGTTTGACTGTTGCCGGGTTCTGCTGCGCATATACGATCGCTATGGTCACTGGAGTACAGGTCTACGACCGTTACGCACTGCCAGCAATACCGATCATTGCCCTCCTGCTAATAAGAGCAACCAAACCAAGGCCTGATCGCTCAAGGATTGCCCTCACCTCAGTTGCCCTTCTTGCTCTACTCCTCCTCGGCACCTCCTTCGCAATTGACTCGGCATCATTCGATGGCGGACGCTGGAGGCTTGCGGCCCAGGTTGCAGAAGAGAATGGTTGGAGACCTATTCGTGTTAATGGTGGATTTGAGTGGGTGAACTTTCACCGAGGCAAGAGAGGAACTGTGGAGAGCCGCGCAAGCTTGGTCAAGGTTCTAGCGGACGGATCTATCGTTAAAATCCCTAGATTCTGCGCCAACCTGCGCGTCATAGACCCACAACTAGACCGGGGCGACGCGTTCGCTAACCGCGTCCTAGGGATCAGGCCTTACAAGGGTCTGCTTCGCCCCGATGTAACGATTATCGCTCTCCGATCGAACCGGGTTTGTCCGCGGACCACGAACCCTTAGAAGAGCACCCCAAATAGCAAGACTCCATATAAATAGTCACCAAATCGGTTTCTGGACAAAAGGTCCTCTAATAGGCCGTAACATTGGCCGGCCTTGCAAAGATCAAGGGAGGGGGCTGTCATACACATGGATCCAGAGAACCAAACTCCACTGCCTCCTCGGGAAGCGGTCAGCCGCCTTGGAATTCTCGTCGTCTATTTCCTCAAAGACGACGGTGACCTTCCTCTCCTAGCTTTACACCTCGACCGCATCGAGATGCATACCAAAGTTCCATACACGCTTTACGCGGTCGCAAATAGAGTCTCAAAACGCGCTCGAGCAATGATCAGCGAACGGCCAAACGTGAAGATTCTCGAACCTCCAACGACTGCATTGCGGGCTAGTCGCGAGCATGGTTATTACCTAGACGCGATGCTTCCAGTTGCACTCGCTGATGGGGTGAGTCATATCTGCACACTCGATGTCGATTCGTTTCCGATTCGAGATTCTTGGGTCGACGTATTACTTGATGCTGCTCCAGCGGAATCAGGCCTATCCGGAGTACTTCGATCCGAGAATGGCGACGTCGCTCTGCCACACCCCTCATGCATCTTGGCCCGCCGCGACTTCTTCGAGCGGTTCATGCCCTCCTTCTCCCCGGATTCAGACTCAACTCCAGGTTTTAGAACGTTCCTGCACAGCACTGGGCAATCTGCAGATACTGGTATCCGCCTCGGGTACATCCTTTGGCAGAATAAAATGCCTTGGGGCTACCTAGTGCGCACAAATACGAGGAACCCGCATTATTTAATGGCTGGAATCTACGGGGACGTTGTATTTCATTTGGGGAGCGCAGGCCGAGGAAACGTATTTCGGCAGGACTTCAATAATTCGATTCTTCATCGCGCAAGCGCGCCCATCGAGCGGGTCCATACGGTCGGGCCACGCAGTCAAGCGCTTCAGCGGGCGTTACTGCGCTTCGCACGCCGAGATGTAGAGGAACGTGTCATCACACGAAATCGCGAAACCTTTCACCTACTGCGCGAGCAGTTAGTACTCGACCCCGATGCACTGATTGGCTACCTACAGGGTTCAGGGCCCACAGGAGCAAGCCCGGAACTTGCGCGTATCGACTCAAGGGAGTCAAGAACATGAAGCGTTGGCATGAGAGCCGAGCCCGCAACACGACCTATCGGGCGATAATAAAAGCCCGCGTCGAGGCCGAGAAGAAATTAGGCCCAACTCTTAGGCTGAGGCATCTGCTCGGGAGATTGAACAGGTCCAACCTCTCATGGCTCGCCGCTGTATACGGATCCGACAAGGGAGCCGCATCGCATGGTTATGTTGATCATTACGAGCGCTATCTAACTGGGCTTCGATCGAATGCTCGCCGCGTCCTTGAGATCGGAATTTACAGAGGTGCTTCACTCCAAATGTGGAGAGATTTCTTTCCGCATGCCGAGGTCTACGGCCTAGACATAAAAGAGATTGAGGTTCCAGGCTCCCGCATCCACACTCTTGTAGGCGATCAGAGCGATCCGGCGCTATTGGCGAGACTCGCTGAGCTTGGACCCTGGGATTTAATCATCGATGATGGAAGCCACAAGCAGTCCCATGTCCTAGCCACCTTCGCTGGCCTCTACGATTCGGTAGCGCCGGGCGGGTACTACGTAATTGAAGACATGCATACCTCCTATTGGCCCAACGGATACGAAGGCGGTCCCCCCGGAATGGACGGAACAAGTGTCTCGCTCATCCGTGGACTCCTTGATGGAGTTAATCGCCGATATGCGATGCGCGATTATCCGGATGCAGCCAACGCATTGACTCCAGTTGACGAGGTGCATCTCTTCGAGAAGATCGCATTCCTTAGAAAACCGAGAGCGTAGATAAGTGACCTCAGCGCTTCCGCCGATTCCAGACTCTCCACCACCTGAGTGGCGCTATCGACGTGCACTGCGCGTCGGAACTTCTCTACGCGAACTTGGAAGATCGCGCCACATCATTAGTGGCTTGGTGGTACGTCAAGTCCGGTCGCAATACAGTCAGCAGGTCTTAGGACTCGCCTGGGCAGTACTAGCCCCACTGGCACAGATGCTTGTGTTTACCTTTCTCCTAAACCGAGTCGGTACCTCCACTTTTAGTACCGGAGGAGTACCGCGGCCCCTATTCCTATATGTAGGCCTCACCGCTTGGTCTTTCTTCTCGAGCTCCGTATCAAGCGCGGGGTCTAGCCTCGTTGGAAACCCTCTACTCAATAAGGTCTACGCCCCTCGTGAGGTATTCCCTCTCTCTCAGGTCTGCTCGTCGGGGGTCGACGCGATTGCGTCAACGGCCCTCCTCCCTCTTCTATTCCTCGCTGCAGGCCGGTGGCCATCGAGCACCTTCTACTGGTTCCCGGTGCTTGTACTCATTCTCGTCACAGCAACTGTTGCAATTGCCCTCGCAGTATCTGCAATTACCGTCTACGTCCGCGATCTGCGAAGTGG
>JBAXPT010000015.1:0-19546 GCA_037132095.1 Actinomycetes bacterium | reverse complement strand
GCTGCGCACTGCGGTTGAGGAGCGCGATCGCGTCTGCCAGGTACCGACCTGCGACATGAGCATTGGCCTAGAGATCGATCACATCGTGCCCTTCGCTGAGGGCGGCCCCGCATCCCTCGAGAACCTTGTGCGCCTATGTAAACGTCATCATCTTCAGAAAACGCATGACGGATTCAGGCTCGAGAAGATTAAAGTAGCGACGGGAACTGATCGCAGATGGGCTTGGCGCTCCCCACCCGATCTCAGAGACACCGGATGAATCGAGAGATCCCAGAATCCGTCACATGTAGATGATCACGCTCTAGCCGGGTACCTCTATGTTGCCCGCGTATGCATCGTCACCCGAGTAGAGGTGGAGCTCGGAGGGCATCTGATCTGTCATGTGATACGTCTCGTCGCTTGACGGGAACGAGCCGGCACGCACATCGTCGCAGAACATAGCGACGGCCATCGTTGACTCCCCCTTGATATCGGCGTAGCGACGCACAAAGCGCGGAGCCTTGCGATCCTCGAGCCCAAGAAGGTCGTGGTAGACGAGTACCTGTCCATCACAGTGGCGACCGGCGCCGATACCGATTGTCGGAATATCAATAGCGTCAGTAACCATTCGAGCAACGCCATCGGGGACACACTCGAGAACGAGTGCGAAGCAGCCGGCCTCGGCTAGCGCAATTGCATCATCAACGATTGTTCGAGCAGCATCGAGTTGCTTTCCCTGCACCTTGAATCCGCCAATAGCGTGAATCGACTGCGGGGTGAGCCCCAAGTGCCCCATCACCGGGATCTCGGTATCGAGGATTGCCCCGATTGCATCTAGGCGTTTACGGCCACCCTCCAACTTCACAGCACCAGCACCGGCGCGCACGAGGGTTGCGGCATTGCGGACTGTCTCTTCACGGGATACGTGGTAGCTCATCCATGGAAGGTCGCCAACTATGAGTGCATGGGGCTTTGTGCGCGCAACTGCCGCCACATGGTGAGCCATATCGTCGGTTGTAACCTGAAGAGTGTTGTCGTACCCGAGTACGACCATCGCAAGTGAGTCGCCGACAAGAATCATGTCAACGCCGGCCTCATCCACGACTCGCGCACTTGGAGCGTCGTAGGCAGTCACCATCACTAGAGGCTCTTGGCCTTTGCGCGCACGAATTGATGGTGCGGTAATGGCTCTGCGCTGACCTGTTGGAGTGGCCATCGGTATTCCTCCATGATCTTCATCCGTCCGGGGCTATTGATGCTCCCGGCGTGTTTCTTAAGCGTAATACCGCACTAGTGGTCTCTGTCCAGCGCGACGGCATAGTTTGAGGCCATGGAGAACACCGACAGGGTCATCGATTGTGAAAACTGCGGTACGCCAAGCGACGAAGTTGTAAAGGTTCTGAGGGTCTACCTGACCCCTGAGGCCTGGGACACGCCCGCGTCCCGCAGGGTCTTAGAGGACCCAGAGACCTGGTGCATCCCCTGCATAACCCTCTATCCATCTGAGGTTCTAGGGCCTATCGAGTAGCAAGACTCGGTAGTTGTCGAGCAGCTCTCAGCTAACTCGGCGTACCCGGTGGAGTCTCCCGTGGAGTTCACGTCGTTTTAGGTGATTCCACCTGCATTCATGGCAGACCTCCACTACATAGCGAGCAAATTCATCATGCTTGCGCGCCAATCCCTCAAGCTCCCCCCGCTTCGTAAGGCACCGGCCGTTCGCGTCCTTCAAGCCGTCTCCGTATACGTAAGAAACAAGGCGAAGCGAGTCCTTTGAGCAGACGGGGCAGGGAGTCTCCATCGGGGTCCCTACATTGCGCGCCGCTCGCATCAACTCTGGGTGCGCATCACATACATCAAGGGTCTTTACGACCCCGCGGCGAAGGTCATTGAGTACGGCTCGACGCGCTAGGGCGTAATCAACGTGGCTTGGCACACCTCGATCCTACCGGCGCCATTGCCCAAGATTCCTAAGAATATTTGCTTTGGATTGCGCAGCAGTAGCGTCACGATGTATCGTTTCGATACATCGTAAAACACTAACTCCAAAGAATCTGGATACACGTGCTCGAACTAGCAATCCTCGGAAATCTCAAGCAGCAGCCGGTCCACGGCTACGAGCTCAAGAAGCGCCTCGCCGAGACGCTTGGCCCTATCTGGGGTGTTTCTTTTGGCTCTCTCTACCCGGCCCTGCGCCGTCTTGAGCGAAGCGGCGCTATTGAGGTAGTTGAGGGAGCAGGTATCGAGACCTCTGCCCCGATCCCCTCTACAGGAAGCCTGCGCGGCGAGGCAGCGACTGCACGCCTTCGGCGATCTGCCAAACCAACTCTTCGGACCAAGAAGGCATATCGAATTACAGCGCGCGGCGAGATTCTCTTCGAGGAGTTGCTGCGTGACCCGTCAAACGGCGTCGACGACCGCACCTTCGCACTTCAACTCTCTTTCTGCCGCTACCTCTCATCAAATGATCGAGTTGAGTTACTACAGCGACGCAGGGCTGAGCTTGCCGAGCGCTTGGCCAATGAGCGAAAGCCGCGATCCTCGGGGGCCGGTGGCATCTCTATCGACAGATATACCCGATCCCTTGCAGATCACCGAAATGCCTCGGTCGAACGCGATCTCGAGTGGATTGACTCGCTCATTGAGGAAGAGCGTCGCATCGGAGCAGCAGAGACCGCATCAGCGAATAACACTACAAAAGAAGCCGAAAATAGCATTCAGCAAGATTCAATAAGCCAGCCAGTAGCAAAGTCCATACCGATTAATAACGAATTAGGAGCAGCCACAGCATGAGTAAAGATGGAAAAGTTAGAGTCGCTATAGCCGGAGTGGGCAACTGCGCGAGCAGCCTCGTGCAGGGGATCGAGTACTACAAGAACGCAGAGCAGGGCGACACAGTCCCCGGGCTCATGCATGTAGAACTCGGCGGATACCACGTGCGCGATATCGAGTTCGTTGCAGCCTTCGATGTTGACGCGGAGAAGGTTGGCCTCGACCTCGGCAAAGCAATTCTTGCTGGTCAGAACAACACCATCATGTTCTGCAACAACGTTCCAGAGGCCGGCGTACCGGTACTTCGTGGACCGACCTTCGACGGCCTCGGGAAGTACTACCGAATGACGATCGAGGAGAGCCCGGCCGAGCCAGTTGATGTTGCACAAGTACTTCGCGACTCAAAAGCCGACGTACTCGTCTCCTACCTACCGGTTGGCTCCGAGGATGCCCAGAAGCACTACGCGCAGGCCTGCATTGATGCCGGTGTTGGATTCGTAAACGCCATCCCCGTCTTCATCGCTAGCAACCCCGAGTGGGCAGCCAAGTTTGAGGCCGCTGGAGTACCGATTGTTGGGGATGACATCAAGAGCCAAGTTGGTGCCACCATTGTTCACCGCATCCTTGCCCGCCTCTTCGAGGATCGCGGCATGGTTCTCGACCGCACATACCAACTCAATGTCGGTGGCAACATGGACTTCAAGAACATGCTTGAGCGTGAGCGCCTTGAGTCCAAGAAGATCTCTAAGACCCAGGCTGTTACTAGCCAACTCGATAACGGAATCGCAGCAGATGATGTCCACATCGGGCCATCTGACCACGTTGCTTGGTTGCAGGACCGTAAATGGGCATATATCCGCCTTGAGGGACGCAACTTTGGAGATGTCCCCCTCAATCTTGAGCTCAAGCTCGAGGTCTGGGACTCCCCTAATAGTGCCGGCGTAATCATCGATGCCGTGCGTTGTGTCAAGGTTGCACTTGACCGTGGTATCGGTGGACCCCTCCTAGGGGCATCTGCTTATTTCATGAAGTCTCCCCCGGTGCAGTACACCGATGACGAGGCTCGTGAGATGGTGGAGGAATTCGCAACAGGCGCGTAAGCGCACCTTTTTCAAATCTGCTCTCAAACCTGGAGGGTCCCGTGCAGGACGCCACTACCAAAATCGCCCATCGACTGCTCGGGCCTCTCACAGGGCGAAGAATCCTTGACCTCGGATGTGCTGGAGGCAAGGCCTCTGTTGAGTTTGCACGCGGAGGCGCAACAGTCCTCGCTGTCGACTCCTCCTCTGAGGCAGTTGAAGCAACACGCGCACTTGCAGAGCGCGGAGATGTGCGCTTCGAGGTTCACCACGCCGATCTTGCCGAGCTCGCATTTCTTCGTGCTGACTCAATCGACGCGGCCTACTCAGACGGTTCATTCGCAGAGGTTCCGAACCTTGCGCGCGTATTTAGACAAGTACATCGCGTTCTACGCCCAGGTTCACCACTAGTCATGCTCATGCCGCATCCGTTTAGTGCACTTACTACTCTCGCCTCCGACTCCACCCCATCATTCGACGACGTCGTGCGCCCGACGATTCTCTCCTTCACGGAGGTCTTTACTGAGTTGATACGCGCTGGATTCCGCGTTGACACCCTCCTGGAGCCAGAACTCCCCGCAACCGATGGTCGCGACCTTGGGTGTGTTGTACTACGCGCACGCAAAGAGGGCGTTTAACCTTTTTAAATAGGTTATTAGGCCCAAGTTATTAGCCGGAAATAACTACGCCTCGCCGCGCACTATTCCTTTGGTCTCTGCCCACTCGTCTAGAAGGCGGAAGGCCTCTTCCTCCTCGATTGGTCCTTCATCGAGACGTAGCTCCAGGAGATAATCGAGTGCCTCACCGATAACGCGCGATGGAGCGATACGCAGATGCTCCATAACCTGGCGACCATCGAGGGGTGGTCGAATCGAGTCGAGCTCCTCCTGCTCGCGCAACTCCACAATTCTGCGCTCGAGTTCATCCATGCGCCTATCGAGTGCGAGTGCTCGGCGCTTATTGCGAGTAGTGCAGTCACATCGCTGAAGATGATTTAGCTGTTGAAGTAGCGGCCCTGCATCGCGCACGTAGCGCCTCACAGCCTTATCACTCCACCCCATTGCATATGTATGGATTCGCAGATGCAGATATACGAGCTGTGTCACGTCCTCAATTACTTCATTGGAGAATCTGAGTGCTGTCATGCGCGCACGAGTCATACGCGCACCAACTACCTCATGATGATGGAATGAAACACTGCCGCGCTCAAAGGATCGCGTCTTTGGCTTACCGACATCATGAAAAAGGGCTGCGAGGCGAACAACTACATCCTCATGATTTGTGTTATTGATCACTGCAATCGTGTGGGCGAGAACATCCTTATGCTGATGAATCGGGTCCTGCTCTAGTTTCATAGAGTTGAGTTCAGGCAAGAACTGGTCAGATAGCCCCGTCTTCGAGAGGAACCAAAGCCCCTCTGAGCAGTCCGGAACGCTAAGCAGTTTTGAGAGTTCGTCGCGAATGCGCTCTGCGCTGACTATCTCCATGCGCGAGCCCATGGCCTCAACGGCCTCAACGAGTTCGACGTCGGGAGTAAGTCCGAAACGGGCGATGAAGCGCGCTGCTCGCATCATGCGCAATGGGTCATCGGCAAAAGACGACTCGGGTGACTGAGGTGTGCGCAGACGCTTAGTGACTAGAAGATCCTCAAGACCATTATGTGGATCCACGAGCACCGGCTCGCTCAATATCTCTATCGCCATTGCATTAATTGTGAAGTCGCGGCGTATTAAATCGGACTCAACATCATCTGCATAGGCCACCTCAGGCTTGCGGCTCTCAGGTCGGTAGAGGTCTCCACGGAAGGTCGTGATCTCAAGGTCATGGCCACCAACTCTGGCGCCGACTGTTCCAAAAGCCTTGCCCTGAAGCCAAATATGCTCCGATATCGGCTCGAGTAGACGCTCAATATCGTCTGGCCTTGCAGAGGTAGTGAGGTCGAGATCACCGAGAGCTCTATTAGCGAAGGCATCCCGAACCGAGCCGCCGACTAAATAGGTGCGGTGACCTTCGGTGGCGAGCTGCTCCGCCACAATACGAGTCGGCGAGCCAGGGGCAAAAACGGCACTAAGCCGCTCGGGGATTCCGTTCACGCCCCCATTCTGACCGGTCGAGTCAGCCTCGGGCTGCACGCGCGCTCTTTATCGCGCAACATCTCAGAAATACTGCCCGACGAACTCAAATCTCGACCGAGGCACGCACCCCTAATCAAATCGGAGCGGAGGCTTCCTTCAGATGCGCCTTAGCAAGATCCGAGGCATCCATCTTGAGTCGAAGGTCGTGGGTCTTAGTCGCCGTCGCTAATGCATCGCGGCGAGTGATTACCCCTCCCTCGTATAGGGCCAGGAGGCTTTGATCAAAGGTCTGCATCCCGTAATACTCCCCCTGCTCAATGATCTCCTCAAGCTCGTGGGTCTGAGAAGCATCTGCAATCTTGTCGAATACCCGCCCGGTGGAGACAAGTACCTCCATAGCGGGGATGCGGCCATTCGAATCGCTTCGCTGCACAAGACGCTGGGACACGACTCCACGCAGCGACGCCGCTAGCGACATACGAATCTGTTGCTGCTGAAATGGCGGGAAGAAGTCGATAATTCGGCTAATCGTCTCCATTGCACTCATCGTGTGGAGCGTTGCGAATACGAGATGCCCGGTCTCTGCTGCTGATAGAGCGGCCCAGACTGTCTCGGGGTCTCGCATCTCGCCGATGAGGATGACATCAGGGTCCTGGCGCAGAACGCGCTTGAGAGCCGCATGGAAATCCTCGGTATCAGTCCCAATTTCACGCTGATTCACGATGCTGCGCTTATCCGAGTGGAGCACCTCAATCGGGTCCTCGATCGTCATGATGTGCTTCGACATAGTCTCATTTACATGGTCGATCATCGCCGCAAGAGTCGTTGTCTTACCAGACCCGGTGGGGCCGGTTACAAGCACTAACCCTCGCGGCTCCTCAGCAAGTCTGCGAACTACCGGGGGAAGACCGAGGCTCTCAAATGATGGGATCCCGGGCAGAACGCGCCTCAGAACCATTCCAACACTCCCGCGCTGGCGGAAAACATTTGCCCTAAAGCGCCCTAGTCCTGCGACTGTGTAGGCGAAATCAGCCTCTTGCTTCTCAAGAAACTCCTCTGCTCGAGCCTTGGGCATGACCGCGAATGCAACGCGCTCAGTATCGGCAGGGGTGACGTCAGGGAGGTCGGTAAGCGGGTAGAGCAGTCCATCAACGCGCAAATAGGGAGGAGATCCAACCTTTATATGCACATCAGAGGCCTCGCGGCGCACTGCCTCACTTAGTAGTTCGTCGAGTTCAAGCACTCTTGGCCTCCGTGATAGAGCCGATTCAGTTCAGGGATGCTCCCCGAGTTCAGACCTGATCGCTATCGGCACGAACCTGGCCCCGCTGAACCATAAATATTTGATTCGACGAATACTGAGAGTTGCTGGAGATCTGGGGCAGAACGTTCTCAAAACTGGTATCGAGCCAAGCCGCCTCAAGGTTGCCAATCCCAGCAACGAACGCGCCAACGACCCCTCGGGCGCGTAGCCTCAGATCCGTGAAGGAGCAGACACTTAGATGGCCCGGTGGTTGGGCGCGTATTGGACCGTGGCGAGGTAGCGACGATATTGGCTACCTCTCTATTGGGGCTGAGCGCCCGCCGACCGCACCATTTGTCGACCGCTGCCTCGACTCGTTACGCCGTGATGGATACTCAAGCGTTGTCACCAGTGCCCTTGCACCTGCGGAGACTCTCCCCTTTACTGACCGCGATTTTGGGGTACGTGAGCGCCTACATCTCCTTGAGCATCCAATGTCGGGGATTGAACGCCCTCGGCATCCGGTTCGCCGGGCGAAGCGCTCAGATCGCGGCCCTCTCCTTGATATAGATGCTCGCGCCTTCGATGAGTTTTGGCACATTGATCAGGTTGGGCTTGAGCATGCATTGCGCGCTACGCCCTCGAGTCGCTTTCGAGTCTGCGAGAGGCGGGGTGGGGGTACTCTGATCGGCGACGACGTAAGCAATCTTGTTGGCTATGCAATCACAGGGCGATCAGGGCTCCAAGGATATCTGCAGAGGCTTGCAGTTGCGCCGGAGGCACACCGGCAGGGATGGGGAACAGCGTTGGTAGCCGATGGTCTGCGCTGGCTACAGCGACACGGAGTTGTTCGAACTCTCGTGAATACCCAAATAAAGAATGAAGCCGCACTCGAACTCTACAAACGATCTGGATTTAGCCTCTTGCCCATCAATCTCGTGGTTATGGATCGCACTCTGTGACTCTGCTCCCAGCCCTTAAAAAACTCACTGCAATGTTGGCGGTATTCGGCTTGCTCGCAGTTGCCCTTGGCTCTGGCGCACATGCGGCAAGCCTGCGGGTGAGGGCCACCATTTCCCTACAGGCACAGCCTCCTTGGGCCAATGCCGGTGACGATGCTGCGTTTGTTCTAGGGCTCCGAGGTGACCTCACAGGCCTCGAGGCACGAGCAGTCATACATACATATATAACAACACGCGGCGGTTTCGAGAGAGCAGTAACTGGTAAGCGCCTTGGGTCAGTTGTTGGGACCGCCGCAGCGCCTGCGGATGCGCTTACGAACTCAACGCTTTTAATTCCTCTACAGAATCCTGAACTTCCGCGCGACACTCTGCGAGTTCGAGTCCCCATGCCTCGAGGAGGGCGCGCTGGGGTCTTCCCGATCGAGCTAGAGGTTCGCGACCCTGAGACCGGTGAGGTATACGCCTCTCTCGTAACTTTCTTAACCATCGTGAGCCCCCTCACAGAGGGGCCAGCAGTTGCAGAGCGACTCAGCGTTGGGTGGATATGGCCAATTGCATCCAGATCACCTATTCGCCCGGACGGCCAACCAAGTTCGCGACTAACCGACTCGGTAGCAGCAGGGGGAAGGCTTGAGAATATTGCTGCGGCATTACCCAACGCTGATGGGATAGCAGTAACACTGCAGGCGGAACCCGCAACATTGGAGGCATGGAGTGAAGCAACAAAGTCCTCGGAGCAACAGAGCTCCTTCCCCCGCCTTCGAGAGGCGCTTGGGCAGCAAGAATCGCTCGCCGGTTCTTACTCACCAATCAATATGCCGCCCCTCGTTGCAAATGGGCTAGGAGAGCTCGCTAGCCAAGAGTGGAGTGTGGGCAGCGAGACCATTAAGCGCATCGCAGAGACAAGTACAGAGGGAACCCCAGATACCGCAACCATATTTACCGGCGCCTTAGACGCGAACTCAATTGCGTTGTTGCAGTCGAAGGGTCTTAACCGAGCCGTCGTCAGATCTGCGTCGCTCGCCAACAACGGCGATATCAACCTCACGCCTGCACAACCATTTACGCTCCTTGCTGGAACTGCTTCACTACCGGCAATCCAGACAGACGACACTCTTGGCGCAATCTTCGAGGCCGCGGGATCGCCTGCGATTAGAGCGGCGCGTTTATTGGCTGGACTGAGCGTCGTTGCCCTCGAACTCCCAAGTCAAAAGCGCGGGGTTGTTATTGCAGGGTCAAAATATTGGAGCCCATCTACCTCCGCCTTAGATTCGGTCAGCATCGGGCTGCGCGACAACCCTCTGCTTAAGAGTGTCAGCATCGCGGATCTCTTCTCAACAATTCCGCCTGAACGCAGCGGCAATCGCCCCCTTGTACGCAGACTTGCGGCTGTTGAGACGACAAGTGTTCCACTACCAGTGGCATCGATTCTTGAAACGCAGCAGCGCATAACGGCCTTTACTTCATTCGCCGGGAGCGGAGAGCCAGCAACTAGTGCGCTTCAACACCTTCTGCTTGCACCTAACCCAACAGCATCGCGACGCGCTAATGGTGCTCAACTAAATGCATCGAACCAAGCATTGGATAACTTCATTGCAAAGATCGGGACGCCAATTTCACGAACCCTAACGCTCACATCGCGCAGAGCCGAGGTTCCAATGTCATTCCAGAATGACACGGGCAGGCCGCTCACTATCCGACTTCTCCTTGAGAGTGATCGACTGACGTTTCCAAGCGGAAGCAACCGCATCATTGAACTCGCTCCCAACAACACCACTCTGCAGGTAGCAGTCATATCGCGTTCACCAGGTACATTCCCGCTGACCTTGACTGTTGAGTCGGTTGACGGCGGGATTGTGATCGAGCGAACTCGGATCACAGTGAGATCAAGTGTTGTGAGCGGGATCGGGGTGCTGCTGACCGGAGCGGCTGGGGTATTCCTACTCCTCTGGTGGGTAACACACTGGAGACGTTCACGTAAGAACTCTGTGACGGTACCCGGTTGAGCACCCACGCCGAAGAGCCGGCCCAAGGAGTCGTCGGAGCCTCCCCAATGCGGCAGCTTGCCCGCAGCGGGCTGGCAGTAGCGACCGGAACCGCTCTCTCTCGCGTTACCGGGTTCCTTAGAGTTGCTGCTCTTGCCGCAATCGGCTTTGCGCGTTTAAGTGATGTCTACAACGTTGCAAACTCCACGCCCAACATCGTCTACGAGCTTCTCCTCGGAGGAATCCTCACAGCCTCACTCGTACCTCTGTTCGTCGATTATCACGAGCGCGGCGACGATCGCTCGACAGACGCAGTAAATACGTTTGCAATTGTCGCTCTACTAACGATCTCCGCTCTCGGTGTAATTTTTGCGCCCCTAATTGCAAGTATTTACTCATCCCGCCTCACTGGAAGCAACGCGGCGGCTCAGCAGCAATTAATGATCGACCTGCTCCGCATGTTTATGCCGCAGATATTCTTCTATGGAGTTACTGCACTATTTGCAGCGATGCTCAATGCGCGCCGCAAGTTTGCTGCCGCAGCGTTTGCCCCCGCTCTAAACAACATCATCGTCATAGCGGTTCTCCTTACGCTTCCACGGCTACAGGTAGGGCGCGAGACAGTTGGGTCGGTACTAGCTAATCGCAATGAAGAGTGGCTCCTAGGACTCGGAACCACCCTCGGGGTTGTTGCCATGACCTTGATACTGCTCCCCGCTCTTCGCTCCGCAGGGGTCCGCCTACATTGGGTCTGGGAGTGGCGCCACCCAGCGGTCAGGCAGATCATGCGCCTATCCGGATGGACAGTTGGTTATGTAATCGCTAATCAAGTCGCATTCTGGGTTGTGCTTGTACTCTCCTACAGAAATTCGGGCGATACCTCTGCCTACATAGCTGCATTTACTTTTTTCCAACTGCCGCATGGAATTTTCACCGTCTCTATCATGACCGTTGTTGGCCCGGAGCTAGCGCGAGCATCTAACGCTGGTGACCTGAATGCCTTCAGAAGGCGATTCGCTAGTGGACTGCGAGTCATTGCATTGGTTGTTATTCCAGCTGGCGCATTAATGATTGTCCTCGCAGAGCCAATTGTTCGCGGGGCGCTTGACTATGGCAATTTCTCGGAGCGTTCCGTCGTGACGACATCATCGACGCTGGCACTTTTTGGGCTTGGCTTATTCGCGTTCTCTGCATATCTCTACACAATTCGCGCGATGTACTCACGCCTCGATACGCGTACCCCGTTTCTCCTCAACTTGCTGGAGAACACCCTCAATATCGTGTTAGCAGTCGCGCTCTACCCAAGTCTCGGCGTCAAGGGGCTTGCGCTTTCATGGACCATCTCCTACTCAATCGCTGCAATTGCTGCTTGGGGAATCCTTGACCGGCGACTCGGCAGCCTCGAGGGTAAGCGCAGCGCGACTGTGATGATGCGAATTGTGTTATCGAGCGCCTTGGGTGCAGGGGCCGCATGGCTGATCTTGGATTACCTTGACCCGGGTACCCCCTTGGCTGCTATCGCGACCGTTCTGCTTGCGGGAGTTGTCGGGGGTGGAATCGGTATTGGTGGTGCCGCTGCATTAGGTGTACCCGAGATCGCAGACCTACGTGCCACACTTACACGCAGCCCTTCAGCGAGTGATCAGTAAGACACCCAACCTAGGAGAACATAATGACCGTTCGAATCGTTACCGATAGTGCGTGTGACCTTCCAGAGGAGGTTGAGCGCTCGCTAAATATTGAGATTGTTCCGCTCACGGTGCGTTTCGGCGATCAGGAGTATGTAGACCGTGGCGAGTTAGGCGTCGCTGAATTCTGGGAGCGCATTGGAAAGAGTAAGCAGATTCCAACGACAGCAGCGCCTGCCCCAGGCGCGTTCGAGGAGGCTTACCGCAAAGTAATCGCAGAGGGTGCAACAGGAATTGTTGTCATCTGCTTGACCTCAAAACTCTCTGCAACGATGTCCTCGGCGGAGCTTGCCGCACGCTCAATTACAGATGTTCCGATTGAGATAGTGGACTCTAAGTCAGCGAGTGTTGGCGAGGGTCTAGCGGCTATTGCCGCAGCGCGTCACGCTGCATCCGGTGCGGATACTGCAACTGTTGCCGAGGCAGCCCGATCACTTGCTGATCGGACGCGCATTCTTGGTGCACTAGACACACTTGAGTACCTGCGAAAGGGCGGGCGAGTTGGAGCGGCTAAGGCACTCTTTGGAGAACTTCTCTCTGTGAAGCCTTGCATCAGCATCCGCGATGGAGAGGTTGCAGAGGCCGGGAAGGTGCGGACGCACTCAAAGGCTGTTGCCTGGTTGCTAGAAGAGTTCAGCAAAATAAAGAACCCCGAGTACGTGATGGTTTTCCACTCGATGGCCCCTGACGCAGAGGAGTTCCTTGCGCAGGTCAGGGCCATTGCACCCGACATGGAGATCGAGACTGGAATCATGGGGCCCATTGTCGGCACTCACATTGGTCCGCGTGCATTAGGTATGGGTTGGGTTGAAGCAAAGTGAGCG
Organism: Actinomycetes bacterium; assembly: GCA_037132095.1. GTDB lineage: Bacteria > Actinomycetota > Acidimicrobiia > IMCC26256 > IMCC26256 > IMCC26256. Next base: position 6,942 of record JBAXPT010000015.1, on the reverse strand, counting down.
AACCCGGTAGTCATGCCTAAGCAGGCGCTGATTATCACGTCAGCGCTTTTAGCCTTCGCTGTGATTATCGCGTTTGGAGCTCAAGCGATTAGCCACGATTCTTCAGAGCAGAAGAATCAGCCCCATAAAATGGCTCATTTAATGGACGTATACGCCGGCCATTTTGGAGAGGTATCCGGTGACGGGGTATTGGCGGCAGCCATTTCTAGACGGGGGCCGGTAACGGTCGGGGTCACAGCCCAGCCAATCATCAGTGGTGACGACCTTTCAATGGCAGCAGAGCGCTGTGCAGAGGTTGCGCTGAGCGGAGTTGATATTTCTTTACTAGCCACAGGAACCCTCGACGGCGAAGGTGTGGCGATAATTGTTGCCTCTAAAACCCCGGCCACAGATGCTGAGATTGCTTACCTGACGGATCTAGATCAATGCACGATTATCTACTCTGAGCGTCTGTAAACGGCTGTAGGAGACCACCCCCTATCCCTATAAATCTCCGCAGGGCGATGTGTAGGGGTGCTCGGGTACGATACGCAGCCGCAACGAGTGCGGATTCATCTAATTGGGAGCAGGCCGCAGATGGCTGAGTGGAGCGATCAAGCTGTAGACACAATCGAGAAGGTTGTTGTCGGTATTCGTGAGAAGGCTGTACTCCCGATTGAGCGCGCCTCACGAATGATTGTGTTCGGGGTCTTCGTAGGCATCCTTGCGATCTGTGCGTTTACTCTCCTACTTATTGCACTACTTCGTATTCTCTCCATTGCGCTCCCCGCCGTCTGGATGGCATGGATGATTGAGGGTGTAGCGGTATCGCTCCTCGGATACTTTGTCTGGCGACAACGTTCTCGTTTTGCACAAGGAAGCTCAAGTGACTGAACTTCGTGATGTAGTAATTGTTGGCTCCGGTCCAGCAGGGCTAACCGCCGCTATCTATACAGCGCGCGCCAATCTTCGCCCAATTGTTATCGAGGGTTTCTCCTCTGGCGGGCAGCTCATGCTCACAACAGAAGTAGAGAATTTCCCTGGTTTTCCAGAGGGAATCATGGGTCCTGAGCTCATGGCGAACATGCGTGAGCAAGCGCTGAGATTCGGCGCAGAATTTGTTACCGCTAATGCAGATCGCGTTGATCTCTCGTCTTCCCCCTTTGGCGCGTGGGTAGGGAACGATGAGTATCGCGGGCGCACCATGATTATTTCTACCGGTGCAACTGCCCGAATGCTTGGCCTCGAGGGTGAAGCAGGTTTAATCGGTCGCGGCGTATCAACCTGCGCAACATGCGATGGCTTCTTCTTTAGAGATCACGAGATTGTCGTCGTCGGTGGTGGTGACTCTGCTCTTGAGGAGGCAACCTTCTTAACGAAATTTGCATCCAAGGTCACGCTCGTTCACCGTCGCGACGAATTCCGCGCATCAAAAATCATGCAGGATCGCGCGTTCGCTAATCCCAAGATTGAGGTGCGCTGGAATAGCGCGGTCGACTCACTCGTGGGAGATACGAAACTAGAGAGCGTCGTACTGAGAGACACCAATACCGGAGAACTCTCTGCCCTCAGTGCAACAGGGCTCTTCATCGCAATAGGGCACGACCCGACTACTGAGTTATTCAAAGAAGTTCTCGACCTAGACGGCGACGGATACATCATCACGGCCCCAAGCTCAACGAAGACAAGCATCGACGGAGTATTCGCATCGGGTGATGTTGCGGATCACGTCTACCGCCAAGCAATTACCGCTGCGGGTACTGGCTGCATGGCAGCAATTGAGGCAGAGAGATGGCTCGCAGCCAACGAGTAACTGTCTAAAAGATATAGACAGTTACTCTTCTGGAATACCGATCCCCTAAAATGTGTTAATGACTGTACGATAAGCACAGATAACTCAACTTATAAGGCAACCCGAAAGGACCACCCCATGTCCGCAAATATCGTTACCCTCTCTGACTCCACTTTCGATGAGACCGTTCTTGGCTCCTCTACCCCGATCCTCATTGATTTCTGGGCCGAGTGGTGCGGACCCTGCAAGATGGTGGCCCCGATTCTCGACGAGATCGCTGATGAGCATGCCGGCAAGTTTACGATTGGCAAGCTAAACATCGACGACAACCCTGAGGCTGCAAGGCGCTTCGATGTAATGAGCATCCCCACGATGCTGGTATTTCAGGATGGGGTGCCTGTCAAGCGCATTGTTGGCGCCAAGGGTAAGGCCCAACTCCTACAGGACCTCGCCGAGTTCATCGGGTGACATCTGGGGTACTGCGTGCAGGGGCACGCGGAGAGCCTGTTCGCGATCTACAGATGCGCCTGGCCTCTGCGGGCTTTGCCTCGAAGGACCCAAGCGGCCTCTACTCGGTCGAGACTGAGAACTCGGTCAGGCAGTTTCAAGAGTCACGCAGGATAAGGGTTGATGGGGTCTGTGGCCCCCAGACATGGGCATCGCTTGTAGAGAGTGGCCGAGTCCTTGGTGACCGCCTCCTCTCTCAGCACCGCCCAATGCTTCGCGGGGATGATGTGCTACTACTTCAACGACGACTCAACGCTCTTGGATTCGATGCCGGGCGCGAAGACGGAATCTTCGGTCCGGATACCGCTGCTGGGCTCCTCGATTTTCAGCGAAATGCTGGGGGGGCTCCCGACGGCGTCGTTGGCCCATCTACGATTGAGAGCCTTGACCGTTTAGGCGAGCAGGCTGGAGCATCGGTGGCGGCAGTACGCGAGCGCGAGGCTCTGCGCCAAGCAACTCGAGAGCTAACCGGGCAGGTAGTCTTCCTCGCAACCGCTCCAGAGCTTTCTTTACTTGGCGGGGTAATTGAACGCCACCTTGTAAATATGGGTGTATCTGTAGTCGCCGACCATAACGGCACCGATGACCGCACCCTGATTGAGGAGGCGAATCGCTCCGAGGCCTCAATATTTATCTCTCTCTCCTTAGGAGATCGACCTGGATCGAGGGTCTGCTTCTTTGAGTCGGAGCGCTATCGATCAGAGGCCGGATACCGCATGGCGAGTGCAGTCTTAACCGAGCTCTCATCTGTTCTCGACGACTTAGACGCCCCTAGCACGAGTGGTCGGATGCTGAGGGTTCTGCGGGAGACGAAGATGGCTGCAGTTGTGATTCAGCCAGCCGGCGAGAACGACGCTGCCGAGACCTCGGTACTAGTACGAAGGGTCGAAGAGATTGGCCTAGCGATTGCCGCTGGAGTTCAGCGAGGTATCGAGAAGCCAGATCTAGACCTCACGCTTGAGAACCCTGTAGTAAAGATTCCCGTCGAGGACTAATCCTGGACTAGAGCTTCTCCCCAGTCATGGCACGATATATGCGCTCAAGATCGACTAGGTCTGAGAACTCAACCACAACACGCCCACGCTTCCCAGCCATTGTGACTTTGACCCGAGTATCTAAGTGATCCCCTAGCAACTGCTCCAACTCAAGGAGGGCAGGCGCTCGAACCGCGGTGTTAGATTCTCCAGATTTAGGCGTAGCCGGCGGATTAGCAGAGGGTGTTCCCTCGTGGGCCCGTACCGCCTCTTCTACTACTCGAACCGATAGCCCCTCTGCAGATGCACGCTTAGCAAGCGCCTCTTGGAATGCTCGATCCGGGCTCGCCAGCAGAGCACGAGCATGCCCCATGTCGAGCGCGCGGTCGCGAACAAGTCGCTGCACCGATGGTGGAAGTTGAAGAAGCCTGAGGGTGTTGGTAACCGATGCACGGCTACGCCCTACTCGTATCGCAACCTGCTCATGGGTCATCGAGAAGTCCTCGATGAGTTGCTGGTAGGCAGCAGCCTCCTCCATTGGATTTAGGTCCGAGCGATGTACGTTCTCAACAAGGGCCTGCTCTAGAGACTGAGTATCCGCGGTCTCACGGACCAAGGCAGGGATGCTTTGGAGCCCAACACGCCTTGCTGCACGCCAACGACGCTCGCCAGCGATCAGTTCGTAGGTTCCCTCGCCGGTCGGTCGAAGAAGTACTGGCTGAAGCACGCCGACAGCCCGGATCGACTCCGCGAGCGATGTGAGCTCCTCCTCGTCAAAGTGCGAGCGCGGCTGATACTTATTCGGAGAAATCGCAGATACTGGGACCTGCTCCAATCCGCCGCCACTTACGGGTGCCGCCTCCCCAGTCCCCTGGGGAATTAGAGCACCTAATCCCTTACCCAACCCGCCTCGACGTGCCATGGCTCACCTCCTTGCCTAGCTCGCGGTATGCAACAGCGCCGCGAGAGAGCGAATCAAATACTGTGATTGGTTGCCCGAACGATGGAGCCTCCGAGAGGCGCACCGTTCGAGGAATGACGGTCCGATATACGGTAGACCCAAAGTGGCTTCGAACCTCTTGCTGCACCTGATCCGAGAGCTTGGTTCGTGCGTCGTACATAGTCATCACAATTCCGCGAACCTTGAGATTTGGATTCAGATTGCTCTGTACAAGCCCAACATTCCTCACCAGCTGGCTCAATCCCTCAAGGGCGTAGTACTCGCACTGAATCGGGACGATTACATCGTCAGAGGCAGCGAAGGCATTGATTGTTAGGAGCCCCAAGGAGGGTGGGCAGTCAATGACTATCCAGTCAAAATCATCCTTGACTGCGTCAATTGCCCGCTTCAACTTCATCTCACGAGAGAATGCCGGGACTAATTCAATCTCTGCACCAGCAAGATCAATGGTCGCTGGGGCAACAAATAGATTCTTAAGGCTCGTAGCCTCAATGCAGTCCTCTAAGGGAAGATCCGTCATGAGGACGTCATAGATGGACGACTCTAGATTGCGGGCATTGATCCCGAGGCCCGTAGTTGCATTGCCCTGAGGGTCTAGGTCAATTACTAGTACCCGATATCCCTGCTCTGCGAGGGAGGCTCCTAGATTTACTGACGTAGTGGTCTTGCCCACGCCACCTTTTTGATTCGCTATTGAGACCACCCGAGGGAGAATGAATCTCTCTGGCTCCGTCTCAGGGGTTGAAGGCTCTGGCGCCGGCTCACGCTCTGGCTCCTCTGGGGCCTTGCTCTGGGGACCTATTTTACTCTCAGCGCCAGCGTCCTGATTATCCTCGCTCACTTCATCTCCATCTTTGCTCTCTATCTCACTCGTGACGACTTCTCTAATCTCAGCTTCTGGTTCTGGCTTCATCTGGGGCTCCGGCAGAGTCTCCTCGACCCTCACAAAACCTGTATTAGGTAACTCTTGCGAGGCATTTGACTCTCGACGTCGACGGGATCCAAAGATTGCCCCTCGATCCTTGCCACCACTCTTCTTAGCCACTTATATCCCTTCAACGGAGTTCTGCAAATCACAATCTCCAAAGCTCAGCCATCCTCACCGAGTCAGCGCCGCTGGTCAAGTGTTTGGAGGATAGTTTCTCAAAAAATTGAGAATATTCCTAAAAGTCTCTCTGATAAGGCGAGCTGCTCGTCGCTACCCAATTCAAGATGTTTCACGTGAAACATCTCCTTGCTAACTTGCTCTCGCTTCACAATGAAAACGCTTCACAATGAAAGTTGCGAGCAATAGTTGGCCGATTCAAGTGTTCCACGTGGAACACGCGCCCCAAGCGGGCCTTGCCAAAGACTCCCTACCAGAGCGGCCGTTTCTCAGGCATTCCGTTTCTTCTTGGGTAACGGTCGGGGCAGAGGGTCTCGAGCCGGCTGACCATAAATCCCGCCTCGCCAATTCGATGGAGCTCAGGCTTAGCAAGCCCAAGTGCATTGAGGCCATCCAGTTGCCAGCGATCATCGCTTGCGCTAGGGGGTTCGCTGACAGAGAGGCTCCCGCCAACCGCTAGAAAGGGAGCGGCGCACTCTGCTGTGATGGCCGGGGAGCCGAAACTTCGAGCGACTACTAAATCAAAGCCTCCCCTCATCTCTGGATCTCGGCCTGCCTCCTCGGCGCGGGCGCAGAGAACTGAGACTCTCTCTGTGAGCCCAAGGGTATGGACTGATATCTCTAGATTCGCTGAGCGCCTTCGGCGAGCATCGATCAAGACCGCCTCGGAGTCAGGGAAAAGCATCGCCAAAATTAATCCGGGCACGCCTCCCCCAGACCCAAGATCTACGAACCTCTTGGGCTCAGGGAGAATCTCAGCCCATGCAAGGGCGTGCTTTAGGTGCTCATCTACAGGCGAAGGGCCGAGCGCTCCCCCCTCCTTTGCGGCCTCGAAGACCATTAGAAGATTCTCGCGCGCAGCCTCAGTTAGGAGAATTGCCGGCATTCCGGCCCCGAATCAGGAGGGTCGGACGACTACGTAGCGCCGAGGGTCGTCGCCCTCAGAGAGGGTCTCAACACCCTCGAACTCCACTAGAGCGTCATGGACGACTTTGCGGTCCGATGCGTTCATCGGGTCCAGGGCTTGCTCCTTGCCGGTCTCGACTGCTCTTGAGGCAACCTGGGCTGCGAAGCCAGCAAGCGCCTCGCGGCGAGCCGCTCGGTAGCCAGTTACATCGACGTGAAGTCGAGCTGTTCCGCTCCCACAGGCACGGTGAAGGACGGCACGGGAGAGCTCCTCGATGGCTACAAGCGTTACTCCCTGGGGCCCAATTAGCAGCCCGAGGCCTTCGCCCTCAATCGATACTGTGATGTCGTCATTCTCGATCACGCTCGATGATGAGCCCGAGTAACCGAAGGACCCAACTAGACCCTCGAGAAACTCGCTAGCAATCTTGGCCTGGTCCTCTACTGAAACACTTGACTTCTCCACAGTTCTCTCCCTGTCTCCGCCGGACGAACGCCCTGCGCCTCCGCGACGTCGATTTCGACGCCCCGCCTCGCCCGAGCCCTCGGCCCGGTCACTATCTCTTGCTGACTCTTTTCCTGACTCTTTCGCTGATTCGTTCCCAGCACCGGAGCTACCCTCGTTTGAACGGGATTTCCCTTTAGCATTTTTATCGCCTTTGGGGCCAGAACGCGGTCGGTTCCGATCGGAGCCCTCGCTGCGCTCACCCTTCTCCTC
>JBAXPT010000014.1:0-19740 GCA_037132095.1 Actinomycetes bacterium | reverse complement strand
GCGGACCTTGCCGTTGTGACTGGTGGAGAGTTCCAACCATCGGTTGAGGATGCGGCGCGCCAACGCAGCGGACCAACACTCATCGCGATCAAATCTCGTGGCATCAAGGGGAATGATCCGCATGTCTGGCTCGACCCCAAGGCGATGTCGCTAGTCGTCAACTCAACCGCTGCGGCCCTTGCGAAGGTTGATCCCAAACACTCGCAGGTCTATAAGAGGCGCGCCATTGCAACTAACAAACGCCTAGATGCTCTTGATATTGAGATGTCTAATGGTCTGGCCAACTGTGACCGACGGGTGATTGTTACATCGCATGATGCCTTCGAACGTCTCGGCGAGCGTTACGGAGTCAGAGTTGAGTCGATTGCAGGATTCTCGCCGGATGAGGATCCAAATCCCAGACGTATAGCGCAACTTGCTGACCTAGTTAAGAAGTATCGCGTGACGGTCATTTTCACTGAAGAGCTCGTATCCCCGCGCGTAGCGGAGGTACTTGCTCGCGAAGTTGGGGTGGGCACCGAGGTCCTGAGCCCTATCGAAGGACTCTCTCCCGAGGCTGCTGAGAGCGGAGACGACTACTTCTCTTTAATGAGGCGCAATCTCGCCCAACTTGAGCGCGCGCTCGGGTGTGTCAGTCGCTAACGCTCGTCGCACCGGCATCGCGCAGGGATTGGCGAAGCAGAACCGCCGTTTCGTCTAACTGTGTCGCGTCAGGGTTGGTATCGGCGTTAGCGAAGTCAAGATCATGCAGATCATTCATAGGGACTAGGTGAATATGCACATGGGGAACCTCAAGACCAGCGATCATTAGCCCAACGCGTGCCGGCGATAATGCCTTCATCTGGGCGGATGCGATGACCTGAGCGACCTCCATCAGGTGTGTGTTGATCTCAGGCGATAGGTCTACCCAATGATCCACCTCGGCGCGAGGCACGACTAATGCGTGACCGGTCTGTAGCGGGTTGATCGATAAAAATACGACACAGACGTCATCGCGCCAGAGAAAGCGTCCGGGGAGTTCTCCCTCAATAATTCTTGTAAAGATTGTTGGCATAGGTTCAGCCTTCCACGGAACGAGCATGGTCGCCCTCATTTAACTGCGGATGTAGTGCAACGGGTTTGAGATGGCTCCCCGCAATGATCGCGACCCCAACCCCACCTCCGATTGCAAGCGCCACTGTGAGGCGTGCAATCGGGGGCGAGAGAGTTGTTGGAACCAGCGCTTGGGTAAGCGTGTTGAAGTCTGCGAGACCGCCAGCGATTGCTATAAAGATTCCGGCGATTAGAGCGAACGGGGTAGCGGAGTCGGGGCGAGTGGAGCGGCGAGCAACCAGGATTACAAGAGCAATCACTGAGAATGCGACTGCGAATACCGACGGAGCGACTCCCAACAAGCGAGTTGGTATTGGCGCGCTCCATGCTCCCCACGCTCCAACGATGTGCAGTGCCTCGCTTACCGTGATTACAGATAATGAGCAGACCAATACCCCAACCCATCGACGCGTGCGGCCGAGTGCGCCGAGTGTGATTGCAATAGAGACTGCTATGAGTCCCCACATAAGGGTGGAGGGCGGCGCGACCGAATCGAGGGTTCCGGCTATCGAGGCCTCATTCTCGCTGCTGGTGTCGCGGTTCGTAACGATGAGAGGAATGCTCCACTCTGCGTTATTCACTGCTCCTCTGCCCATCCAGTGTGCTCGATGATCGTGCCAGCGCGCAGTCGGCACGTTGGATACTGATTCCCAGATTGGTGTGGCTCTTGCGTCGAGCCCATCAGGCAGACTCCCAGATGGAGTTGCAGATCTATTTAGAAAAGTTGCAGGAGAGCGACGGTTGACCTCCACCCCGCTCGGGCCAATCCTCAAGTAAGGCTCGCGGTCGTAACCAATGACAACAACGGTATTGGGCCCAGAGTTCTTGAGCTCAACGAGATACCCGAGGTTGACCATTCGAATGGATACTCCAGAGATATGGGGCTCGGTGCCGCGCTCAGAGATATCTACGTTTGATGGCTGAGGACCACCGAGTCCATGTGCCGAGGCAGGCGATGCCGAGAGCACTGGGGAGATGAGGAATACAAACCCAAGCAGCATTAACCGTGCGTATCGTGGGCTGCGGAGCCGAGGTCCGCTATCGGATTTCTGCAGATTTTTCACGGTGTATCAAGGATAACTGAGGGGAGCGTATAACCCGGCTCGCGAGCCTCAGCGCTAGCGAGTTCCTGGCCGAGTTGCCCCAAAATTTCTACGGAGTTCCATGAAGTTTGCAGCAGGGCTGAGCAGAGAGTCTTCTAGTGCCCGCGCTCCTCCTAAAGTTCGGGCATACTCTCGGCCGTGACAAGAATTGGATTCCCTAGATTTCGAGGCCATATTTTTAACTCGCGACGCGTGGCATCGATGCTGCTCGTTGCCGGTGTCGCGATCGGCGCAAGTGCAGCTCCAGCATTCGCTCACGCTGCACTCGAGTCAACAGTGCCGGCCCAAGGTGCACTTCTGAAGAATTCCCCTCCGCTAATAGACCTCCGTTTTAGCGAGCCAATCAGCGTGAGCCCAGAATCGGTGCGCATAATTGCTTCGAGTGGCGAGACGATAAAGACGGTTCCCCCGACAGGCGTGCCAGGGTCGCCAGGAATTATGCGCCAGCGCGTGCCGGTACTTAAGAACGGCACCTACGTCGTGACATGGCGCATTGTCTCCGCAGATTCACATCCGGTGCGCGGAGCCTTCACATTCTCAGTAGGAGAAATTTCAAGCGGAGGCGCAGGCAAGAATATTGCTGACGATTTTCTCTCCGGGGGAACGACTAAACGCAGCGTTGATATTACATACGCAGTTGTACGTGGCCTCGTCTATCTTGCGATGGCGATACTCATAGGTGGGCTGTTCGCCTCAATCTTTGTCTGGCGCCAAGCAATTGCACACAAGAGGGTTCGCCGACTTCTCTGGACTGCATGGAGCGGACTTCTATTTCTGACCATCGTTGGTTTCGGGCTCCAAGGTAGTTACGCCGCTGGAGAGAATTTACCGGGGATGTTTGACCCGTCGCTGTGGTCAAATACTTGGTCCTCGCGAATAGGCACAGTTCTATTCATTCGAGTGTTGATTGTTCTGGCGCTTCTCCCGTCAATGTTGCTGATCAAGAAGCCTGAGCGCAAGGGTTGGTGGGCTCCTTTAACCGTTGTGCTCCTAATCGGTATCGCCATTACTCCTGGTCTTGGCGGCCACGCATCCGTTGGCTCTCAGAGTTGGATTGCAATGTTCGCTGATGCAGTCCATGTTCTTGCCATGAGCGCGTGGATGGGGGGGCTTATTCTCCTAGTTGTTCTCGCCACCTCAGGCCATACCGAAGAGGCACTCGAGTCGATGCCCATATGGTCTCGCGTAGCAACTCTCTCAGTGCTCTTAGTAACCCTCACTGGGGTTGCTCGCGGCTATCGCGAGTTAGGTGGATTGTCCGACATTCTTGGCTCAACATATGGGCGCCTCCTGTCTTTGAAAGTCGGCTTGGTGCTAGTGGCCTTACTCCTTGCAACCCTTGCGCGAGATGCAGTGCAGCGCCGTTGGGAACTCGATCCCGAGGAGTTGGCCGCCGCCGATGAAGAGCGCGAAGCTCTGATATCCGCCGGGGAGAAGCTTCCGAAGCGTCGCGGCCATTCGCTGGTCCCTGACGAGACTGGAGTCTCCGCACTCACGTATGTGTTGCCTGAGGCAACTGCGCGTCGGCGCTTGTTGCGTAGTGTTTTTGCAGAGGTCTCAATACTTGTGTTCGTCATCGGCGTCACCGCCGTACTGGTAAACACTGCTCCGGCCCAGAGTGCACAGAGTGGGCCTTGGGCTGCGACGCTCGAGGTAGGCAAACTTCTAGCTGATGTAAATGTGAGCCCGGCGCGTACCGGTGCAAATGAAGTGCACCTCACTCTCAATGCCCGTGGTGGCGGCCCTGCGCAGGTTCTAGATGTCGCCGTGGAGTTCTCATTGCCCTCGGCAGATATTGCCCCTATTGATGTAGAGATGCGCAGCGCAGGCATAGCGCACTACACCTCCGTGGGGTTCACTCCTCCGGTGGCTGGCGAATGGACGATGACGCTCAAGGTGCTTGTTGATCCGATAACGGAGGAGAGCGCTACCGCAACCGTCCCCATTCGGTAGAGGCGCTACTTAATCGTCGCGCACTTGGCGCAGACGCCTACTAAATCAACACGGTGATGGCGCACTAGAAATCCGTGCGAGACCTCAATCTCAGCAACTGCTTTATCGACTGCACTCTCTAAGCCTGGCGGGGCGTCGACGTCCTCGACTGCGCCACATCGGTCGCAGATCAGGTGGTGGTGATGCTCTGTTAGGTCCTCGGCGAGTTCGAATCGAGCAAATTCATCTACGCCGCCTACGCGCCGGACCACGTTTGCTTGCTCGAGAGCGAGAAGATTGCGGTAGGCGCTGCTCTGGGCGAGAGTTGGGCGCTCCTTCAAAATTTCAGGGAGGGTCATGGGCCTAGAGGCATCGCTCAGAATCTCAACTAAAGCCTCGCGATTACGCGTCACTCGCTGGTTCGCGCCGTGAAGTCTCTGAATTACTGCGACGCGGAGATCGGTAAGCATGGTTTTAGTGTAGATGCAAGGGTACGGTCTACCCCTGTGGACTGGGATGCCGCTCCGGCGACGCTGCGCTTTATCGAGGAGATTGCATTGGGCGACTCCATGCGCCTTGATGTGGCAGCCATGGCGATCGCAGCCCATGCCTACCCAGGGCTAGATATTGATGCCGAGATAGAAATACTTGATCGCATCGCATCACACCCGATACTCCACGCTGACGGGTTCGATGCGCTCGGGCTGGCTCAATACCTATTCGCGAGCGGCGAGTTCGTAGGTAATAGCGCCGGATACGACGATCCTCGTAATTCATTTCTGAATGACGTCCTCTCACGCCGCCTAGGAATACCGATATCGCTTGCCGTTGTAATGATGGAGATCGGTCGCAGAGTCGGCATAACGCTGGTGGGTATCGGAATGCCCGGGCATTTTCTAGTTAGAGAGGCCCGATCGGGGGAGCGTTTCTTCGATCCATTTAATGGAGGCAAGCAATTAGATGAGGACGATTGCCGTGAGCACTTTCATGCGATCGCTGGTAGCGACGCACCTTGGCACCCAGCGTTCTTGACCCCTGTCGGGCCGAGGGAGATTATTCTGCGCATGCTCACCAATATTCAACAGGGCGCGATGCGTAGGAGAATGCCGGAGGCAATATGGAGTGCGCGCCTGCGCCTCCTGATCCCTGCCTTAGCTGCGCAGGAGATTCGCCAAAGCGCCGATGTTTTGGGGGGCTTTGGGCGCCACATTGAGGCGGCCCGAGCGCTTGAGGAACTTGCAGCGGTATTACCTGAGGACGAGGCGGCGCGGATCATCATTGAGGCCAACGGATGGCGAGCGCAGTCAAATTAAAGATTCCTCTTGAGTGCTCCGTCGTCCCTGCACTGCTGCTCCGCGCTCGCTAGCCTGCGCGACATGGATAATGACGAGAATAACCACGACGATAATGACGACAACAATGAAGCTGCACGTTCACATTTAGAGGATGACGCAGTGAGGGTCGGCGATCTAATCGGCGGGATTCGTGATGAGATTCTCGCGGCCGGAGCATCCGGAGATGGATCCCCTTCTGGTCGAGCGGAGCCTCAGGAGGAGTCGGGTAGCGAACTCTTCGAGAGGGAGAAGGAACTCTCAATTCTCGAGAGCCTCGAGAAAGAACTAGCCGAGATCCAAGCGGCTATAGAGCGAATTGAGAACGGCACCTATGGCACCGGCGAACGAACCGGTTCTTCGTTCGACTCGGCTCACTAAACGGGCGCTATTACTTAAATACCGGTTTACTTAAATACTGATTTACTTAAACACCGGTTCACTTAAATACTGGTTCAACGAGATATAGGGGAGAGCAATGCAGTTCGGACTTGAGTCACTTGGCGAGTGGAGTGAGGCAGTTAACTCAGAGATTGATGCCGAGAGCATCAGGGCCTATGCAGCGGCAACAAACGACCCGATTGCAGTGCATCTCTCCGGCGAGCAGGCACCCCCGGTTTATGCAGTCGTACCTGTGTGGGGAGTCATGAGCACCGCGATGATGGGAGTCGTACCTGCGGATGCACTAATGACGGTTGTACATGGAGAGCAGGACATGCGCTTCCATCGTCAGGTAACAGCGGGCATGACGCTTAGCTCAATTGCTTCACCTATTGGTGTGCATGTAAAGCCGAACGGCACAACTGTGGTCGTCCGCGTTGACTCGCGTGATGTTTCGGATGACTCATTGGTTGTTGAGCAATACGTCACGACTTTCTATCGCGGGATTACCGGTGGAGAGGGAGCCGGATTGGTTGCTCCAGACCACAGACTGAGTGATGAAACAATGGCGGCTGATCCAGTCGCGACTTTTGAGCAGAGCATCGATACAGACCAAACCTTTCGCTACGCCGATGCATCAGGGGATCGCATGCCGATTCACCTTGATGTTGATTTTGCAACCAAGGTCGGGCTACCAGGGATCATTATTCACGGGCTATGCACGATGGCGTTTACCTCTTGGGCCGCTATTGAGGCCGTGGCTGAGGGAGACCCAACTCGACTCCGTCGTCTGGCGGTTCGTTTCTCTAAGCCTGTCTTGCCCGGGCAGACGATCGTCAGCACCTTCTGGGCAGCCGGCGAGGTTGAGGGGGCGAAGGTCTTCGGTTTTGAGACGCGTACCTCCGATGGTGATCTAGTAATCAAGGATGGCCTCGTAGAGGTAGCCAACTGAGCGAGACAGCCCGGCTGAGGCTCTTCGCCTCGGCTCGGGAGGCAGCGGGCTCCTCAGAGGTTGAGGTGCCAGTCGGGGTTCTCGGCGAGATTATCGAGGCTGCCTGTAGTCGATTTGGGCCAGCTTTCGCCGAGGTCATAAAAATCTCGCGCATCTGGGTAAATGGAGAAGAACCTCTTCAGGGCCTAGCGACCCGGATCGAACATGGGGATGAGGTGGCCGTTCTCCCTCCTGTGAGCGGCGGCTAGCACTAAAGCAGTGGCGGGGCGGTAACCTGTCAGGACCATGGCCGAATACGTACGTCGCATCGACAAGATCCTCGCCCCAGAGCATGTTGCTGGATTGGAGGCGCGCTCCCTTGATGAGATTCGGGAGATGCGCAGAGAGGCATCCGAGGTCGAGACCGAAGTTTCTTACGTGCGCCGACTCGCTCAGGCTCGTGGTGAGATTCTGAAGGCAGAGATCGATCGACGTAGCGAGGGCGGATCGCTTGCCGACCTCATCGCTCGGCTCCCCGAGATTCTCAGTGACCGCGGCCCGCGCCCCGCGCCCGCTTCAGTGCGTGTGCCCGAGGTACTCGCACCTTCAATGAGTATCACTTGGAGTCGCGGTACAGAGCATTTAATTGCTGACGACACACTCGCCAATCTGCCACTTCTCTCGGATGAAGAGTTGGCTGAGGCGGTTGATTCACTCAAGGCGCTCGAGCGCGAGGTATCCGATACTCGCCGTCAGTTGCATCGTGTAATTGATGCATTCGATTCGGTGCTCGGTGCGCGAATCGCAGGCGCTGGGTCCTGATAAATGGCTGCAACCGATGGCCTCGAGGCCCGGCTGCGTGATCTCGGCGGCTTTATCCGCGAGCAGCGTCACCACGACCGAATCTCCCTTCGTAAACTAAGTGAACTAGCCGGCATCTCGAATCCTTATTTGAGTCAGATTGAGCGAGGCTTGCGTAAGCCAAGTGCTGAGATACTTCAATCGATAGCGCGAGGTCTGCAGATATCTGCTGAGACGCTATACGTGCGTGCCGGGATTCTCGATGAGCATGAAGAGACTGATCTCGCCGAGCACATCTCGCGCGATCCTCACTTAAATGATCGACAGAAACAGACCCTCCTAGAGATTTATAGTTCCTTCCGGAGTGAGCGAGCCGATGCTCCTGCAGTCTCTGAACCTCTTGATGGAACTCCCGATGTCGCTGGCATCGAGCCTGTAACCGAGCTTGAAGATGGAGTCTCGCCACCTACCACGGTGCTCCCCGCATCATTGCGAGCTGTGCTGTGAGGTCGCCTCAGCGCTTAGCGGTCCTTAGTCTCCACACCTCGCCTCTTGCTCAGCCCGGCTTGAATGATGGCGGCGGAATGAACGTATACGTGCGTGCGCTTGCATCCGCATTGGCGCGTGCCGGAGTCGAGTGCGATGTTCTTACTCGTGCTGATGCGCCGGGTCTCGATCCAATTGTCGAGGTAGAGCCTGGTTTCCGCGTTGTGCATCTTGATGCCGGACCAGCCGCCGCGGTTAGTAAGCATGAGCTAGTGGAGTTGATCGACCCGATGACTCAAGCAGCGTTGGCCTATCTCTCCGGGCCGAACTCAGTAGATGTAATCCACGCTAACTACTGGATTTCAGGGGCAGTTGGGCACAAACTAAAACATGCTTTGGATCTTCCGCTAGCCGCAACTTTTCATACTTTGGCGCGTGTTAAGGCAGATGCAGGTATCGACGATGATGTTGATGACCGCACTCGAATTGAGCACGAGGTAATTGAGTGCGCAGATTTGATGCTTGCATCTACCGATGGAGAGGTGACTCAACTCGTTGATCTATACGGCGGGAG
This sequence comes from Actinomycetes bacterium, assembly GCA_037132095.1. Taxonomy (GTDB): domain Bacteria; phylum Actinomycetota; class Acidimicrobiia; order IMCC26256; family IMCC26256; genus IMCC26256. Next base: position 11,109 of record JBAXPT010000014.1, on the reverse strand, counting down.
TCCGGAACGTATAGCTGTAGTTCCTCCGGGGGTCGACCACGAGCGCTTTAACCCCGGCACGCCGGCAGATCGTGCCGCAGTGAGATCAATGCTCGGGCTCGGCGATCGCCCTACATTGCTATTCGCTGGTCGCATTCAAGCGCTGAAGGGAGCAGATCTAGCCGTTAGGGCTCTAGCGGCTCTCAATAATCCCGAGGCACTGCTCCTAATCGTCGGAGGCCCGAGCGGCCTAGAGGGCGAACGCGAACTCGCGAAGCTGCACGCACAGGTCGGGGAGCTTGGACTTAACAACCAGGTTCGATTCATGCTCCCACAGGCCCACGACTCGCTCGCCGGTTTATATCGCGCAGCAGATGTCTGTGTTGTTCCTAGTCGCGCAGAGTCATTTGGCCTAGTTGCGTTAGAGGCAGCAGCCTGTGGAACTCCTGTTGTCGCAGCGGCGGTCGGTGGGCTTACCTCAATAGTCGAGGATGGTAAGACGGGGTTTCTAGTGGAGTCGCGAGATGCGCTGGCATTCGCCGCACCGATTGAGCGATTAATTCGCGACCGAGCCTTTGCTCAATCGATGGGTGAGGCCGCTGAGCAGCGATCTCGTCGTTACGCATGGACGATGACTGCAGCACGGCTTCGACTTCTGTTCTCTGAACTTTCACTTCGTGAGCCAACTTTCTGCCAGTGATGTGGCCAGTGATGTGGAGCGCCTTTAAGAGGGAGTATCTGCTTTGATGGAGGAGGCGCACGCTCTAATAGATGCCCATCTCTTCGGCCCGATTAGTGCCGAGCCCGCTATTCAGCACGTTGAGTACGAGGCCGAACTGCGTCGCTGGTATGTGCGTTTTGGGTGCGACGGTCGTGATGCGGCAACAATTTATTTTGACCTACATCAACGAACTCTCCGCCACGAGCTTTATTTTCTCCCCTCACCGGAGGACCAGGCGAGGAAGGCCGAGTTAGCAATCTGGGTACTTCAACGTAACCACGATCTATATGGAACACGATTCTCGATGGGCCCAGAGGGCGATATCTACCTCACTGGCCGGCTGGCTCTTGAACACCTAACCGTGGGGGAGCTTGACCGAATCATCGGCGTTCTATACGAGGTAGTCGAGCGCTGGTTTGGGGCTGCTGTGAAGATCGCCTACGGCAAGCGCCCCTAATTTCTTGGTTTTAAATTTTCCCTTGTAGTGCACTTGCTCCTCGGATAGTTTCGCTACGTCGAGACCGAGAGGTATTGACAACGGTGTGGCCCGAGGTGCACGGAGCCCACCCCGCTCGGGGAAGTGCGGGGTACGGCGAAGGTCCCTCGGGCCGATCCGCGTCACTGCGCAGGTGCGATGCTTACTCGGCTTCGTCTCACTGCTTGCGCGACTTGTTCCCTAACCTCCCGGAATCTCTCCCCTGTGGCGGTTACCCTCGGAGGTATGAAGCGCATTGCAATTCTTGGTGGGGGGCGTATGGGGGAGGCACTCCTCATGGGTCTTCTCAATGGCGGCTATGAAGCGAGTGCGATCAGTATTGCGGAGCAGCAACGAGAGCGCTGTGCAGAGATTGAGAACAATGCGCCAGGTGTAACTGTTGGAGTAGATGCCTCGGGAATCGTCGCGGGTGCTGACCTTGTGATTGTGGCCGTTAAGCCCAATGATGTTGCGAGCGTCCTAGAGGGTGCTCGTGACTCAATCTCAACTAGTGCATGCATTCTCTCAATTGCAGCGGGGATCACGATTGCCGATCTCGAGTCATTGGTCCCGGGCCGCGCAGTTATTCGAGCTATGCCGAATACGCCAGCATTGGTTGGGCGCGGTGCAACAGCGATTGTGTTGAGCAGTCTGGCGTCTGAGTCGGATGCCGAGATGGCGGAACAGGTCCTTGGTTATGTCGGCATTGTTGAGCGAGTAACAGAGGATTTGATTGATGCAGTAACGGGGCTATCAGGCTCTGGACCTGCCTATATTTTTCTTGTCATTGAGGCGCTTGTGGATGCGGGTATTCAGAATGGACTCCCGCGCGAATTAGTAGAGCGCCTTGTTGAGCAGACGGTAGCGGGCTCGATCGAGTTGCTAATGGCGAGTAATGAAGGTCCGATTGAGTTGCGTGCTCAGGTAACTTCGCCAGGCGGAACGACTGCCGAGGGGATACGCGCGCTCGAAGAGCATGGCCTGCGAGCCGCGATTACCGATGCAGTTACCAAGGCCAAACTCCGCTCGATTGAGTTAGGGCGCCGGGATTGAATCGGCGGCCAGCGCACCTCGGAGATGGACCCGAGCCGCAGGGTCGCCCCAAATCAACGCATGTCGCATCTGAGCGATCCAAAAGTAGGAGCGTTGATGAAGAGATACTCCGCTCTCACCTCGCAGGGCGCCACGAGTTATTCGGATTCGCTGAGACACAGTCACTCATTCGTCGCGTAGTTGCTGGTACCCCCGAGGCGCTTCTAGGGATGGATAGGTTCAGCGACTTAACCGACGGGGTAGTGGAAGCAACGGCTCGACACATCTGGGGCTGGAGCGCGCGTGATGCTGCAGCATGGACAGACCCGAACTGCACGATTGCCGGAATGCGCGCTGCATTGCTGCGCATCCTCGACGTCTCTAGACGCGGTGGCTTAATAGCGTTCGCAACCGGGCGACCCGCATCACTTCTCCCGCTCTACGCGGACCTTGCGCGCTTAGCAGCGTCGCAGGGAGCCGAGATATTTGGGGGCCTCGAGTTTGACGACCTAAAATATTCAAGCCCAGAATATTCAAGCCCAGAATATTCAAGTGTCGCGAGCACTACCTTCTCAGCCGCCGGGCATCCCCGGGCGCGCCTCGTATGGCAAAACGGTGTAGCGCTAGTTGAGTCTGGGGGAAATCTGATCTCCGATGCTGCGATGCGGGCAGCCGATGCACTCTTCGCCGGTAGCGAGACCCCTGATTTAGTAGTCGCCGATAGAGGATTCGCTGGGACTGCAATTGAACTCGGATCTGAGGTAGTGGCCTTCGCAGATCTCGATGCCATTGCCCTAGGAGTAGCGGCCGCTAGAGGCCTTCCGGTAACTATCGTGCCCGTTCAAGAGCAGCGGCCGCCTCATAGTTACCGGGTACTGAGCGCTCTAGCTGATGTCTCAGGCGATGGGTTAAATCAGCCGGGCTGAGGCCTTAACAAGCGAAGTTATGACTGCGGCTTGGAGCCTCGATGGGGGCGCGCCCTGCGCCCACGGAGTCTGGTTCCGATCTCAGCTCCATCTTCGTTCTCAGAGTCAGACATTGGCAACATGCCCCACGTTCGACAGCAGAGGCCCCATACCCCTACACTCGCAAGTCACCGGAGTGGAGGTCTTACTAGTCGTGTCACAGCCCTTATCTAAATCAAGGTTCCTTACAGTGCAGGAGGTAGCAGACCTCATGCGCGTCTCGACCATGACTGTTTATCGAATCATCAAAGCGGGTGACCTTGCAGCCGTTCGTGTTGGCAGGTCATTCCGAGTGCGCGAATCTGACGTAGACGCCTACCTCGGCGCTCGTTACTCGCAGTAGTAAGCGGCCTGCCGGTGGCGACCTCTCGCCCTGAGTTCGTATCGTTCCTCTCCGATTACGGATTGGCCGACGAGTTTGTTGGTGTCTGTAAATCTGTGATCCTCTCGATCGCTCCGCATCTGCAGATCATTGACGTAAGCCACAACATTCCTGCGCATGATGTGCGTGCCGGTGCTCTGACTCTCGTGCGCGCTGCTCAGTATCTGCCCGTCGGAATTATCCTCGCAGTTGTAGACCCAGGCGTAGGGACAGATCGCAGAGCCATTGCAGTTGAGACAGAGAGCTGCATTTTGATCGGCCCTGATAACGGCATCCTCGCACCCGCTGTTGCGATTCTTGGTGGCGCTCTAAGTGCTGTCTCGCTGACGAACCCTGATTACTTACTTGACTCCGCTGGGCCTACATTTGCAGGGCGAGATGTATTCGCACCCGCTGCAGGTTTTATTGCCTCTGGTATCGCGCTTGCTGACCTAGGCGAGAGTATCGACCCTGCGTCGCTGACTCCTGGGATGCTGCCGATTGCGGATACGGATGGTGATGAGATTCGTGCTGAGATCTGGTGGATTGATTCGTTTGGTAACGCTCAGATCAACATCGGTCCCGAGTCGCTCGAGGAGCGCGGCCTAGTAGTAGGCGATCAGATTGAGGTAAAAATTCGCGACAATGTCGGGATGCTTCGCTGGGTTCACACCTATGCAGATGCCAAGCCATCTGAGTTTGCATTAGTTGTCGACTCTTACGGGCTCTGCTCGTTAGTACTTGACCGGCGCTCTGCTGCAGTTGAGCATGATTTAAGAATCGGCACAGAGGTGCGCATCTCAACGCCGCCCGCAAGTGTTGTGGGCGCCGGACAACGAACAAGTAGAGAGCAATTAGTAACCGAGGTCAGCATTACCCGTCCAATAGGAGAATCTGAATGAGAAAAGGAACGGTCATCACGCTCGGCCTACTGATGGGTTCAATTCTTCTAGCGGCTGTAGCGCAGTTCGCATTCCACGCCGGATAGCACCCTCACTTCTCTCGAACTGCGGCGCGAAACTTCTCCAGACGCGACAACGCCGCCGGCGGGCACCAGCGGCATTGTCTTCCGTTTGACAGAGGTTCGAACTCTTAGGTCCTAACTCTTAGGGTCTTACTTGTATTAGGTCTTGCTGGTATTGCTATGGGCGATGCTGGATGCATCTACCCGTCGAGTGCCCGAAGGCGCTCTAGAACTACGGTCAACTGCTCGGGGGCAGGTGGCGGAGTTACCACGACAGGAGCTGGCGTTGCTGTCACTCGACCCGAGCCGCCAGAGGTGGATCCTCCAGAGCGTGGGGCTGATGCAACAGGTCGCGATGATCCTGTCTGTGTGGATTTGGCTGGGGCTGCGGCCGTTGGGGCTGGGGAGCTCACAGCGGGCTGAGACTCGGTCTGCATGAATACCTCAGAGACGAAGATGCCTCCGTTGATACTCACTACGCCGATTCCCACATACTGGAATCCTGGATCTACAAGATTCTTGAGGTGAGACGCAGATGCGACGAAGGCATTGTGGATGCCGTTGACATCTCCGCCTCGGCCAACGTTCTCTCCAAGGTGTATCCACTCTCCAGGCGCACCGTCAGCGAGCACGGAGTGTGCAAGGACGCCGGTGTCAGCCATGTGCTGCGCCCATCCCTCGGCCTTGGCCGTGAGTGCTCCATTTGATTGAAGGGCCGGGAGCCCGCGGCTGGCGCGCAGTGAGTTGGTGAGTGAAATGAACTGCGAGGCTGCTGCGGAGTCCGCGGCGCCGGCGGTTGAGATCGAGGAGATGCTCGGGAGGAAGCCGAGGGATGCGAGTAAGAGAACTGACGTTGCGATGAGGCTTCTTGCTGCCTTTGTGACTCTCATAATTCACCCCCGGTTCTCTAAGGGAAATCCACTCTGGACTTCCCGACGGGTTTCGTATCGGCGCAGTGCACGTGTTCCTTTAATGCCGGTATCGTCAGGGTCAATGCAGCGTTCAAAATTCTGGAAAAAGCCCGAGAATCCGGGGTCAACTAGGTATACGCGTATGCCTAAGAGGAGATTTCATACCCAGACGGTTGGGGTTTTGATCCTCTCCGCTGCCGTATTCGCTGCCTGCGGAGTAGGCGGAGGTGACGCCGAGTCCAGAGAGGGAGAAAAGGGGCGCATCTCTTTGACCGTCTCCGTGCCTTCATCCGCCGCATCTGTAATCGCTGAGATAGCTAAAGATTTTTCTGCCTCGCACAAGGGCGTCAAAATTGCGATCAATTCGGGGCCATCTAGCGTGCTTGCATCGCAGGTTTTGAGCGGTGCCGAGGTTGATGTCTTGCTCTCCGCGGATCTAGCGAGTCTTAGTGGACTGATATCTGCGAAGAAAATCAGCCGGCCGCGAATTTTTGCGGAGAACCAAATGACCCTCATAGTCTCACCGCGGTCACCAGAGGTACGTAGCCTTAGAGATCTAATGGACTCCGAGGTTGTGGCCTTGTGCGCAGAGACAGTTCCGTGTGGTGTCTACGCGAAGCGCGTCCTAAAAAATGCTGGTGTATATCTTAAAGAGTCACAGATAACGCGTGGCACCGATGCAGTATCCACGCTTGGGGCTGTGCGTTTCGGGGATGCGGATGCTGCGATTGTCTATAAGACAGATGCGCGTGCTGCAGGAAAGAGCGTGCTGACGCGCAAGATCGCTGACCGCTTCAACTTGGTTGCTAGGTATCCGTCAGCGGTGGTGCTTTCATCTAAATACTTGAATGAGTCAAAGGCATTTCAAAAATATCTAGAGAGCGCGGCATCTAAAAGAGTTTTTTTGCGGGCTGGATTCAGCACACCATGAAAGAAAGCGAAGAGCGGAGAAGAGTCGAGTCCCCATCGCGTGTCGCAGTAGGGGTCTCGCTTCTGGCCGTCCTATTTGTGGCACTTCCGGTCATTGCTCTGCTGCGCGAGGTGGCGTGGTCGCGGCTCTTGAGCGATTTGACTACTCCTGAAGCCTTATCGGCGTTGAGACTCTCCTTGCTCTGCTCAATTGCGGCGACAGTACTTGCAGCGACGCTTGGATTGCCGCTTGCTTGGGTCCTCGCTCGAGTTGAGTTTCGGGGACGCGGCTTTGTTCGTGGTCTGGTATTGCTACCGCTCGTAGTGCCGCCTGTTGTGGCTGGGGTAGGCCTCCTCGCTGCTTTTGGGCGCAATGGAATGTTTGGGGGGGCCCTAGACGTTCTCGGGATTCGAATCACTTTTACGCCGATTGCAGTTGTACTCGCAGAGGCTTTTGTCGCGCTTCCCTTCTTGGTTCTTGCGGTGGAGGCAGGAATTCGAAGCATCGACCGTCGTTACGAAGATGCAGCACGCACACTCGGGGCATCGCGCGGTGCTGTGATGAGGCGTATCACACTGCCCTTACTTGCTCCATCGCTAGCGGCTGGTCTCGCACTTGCATGGGCCCGTGCGCTTGGAGAGTTTGGGGCGACAATAACTTTTGCTGGAAATATTCAGGGGCGTACGCGCACAGTGCCCCTCGCTGTATACCTGCTCTTGGACTCAAGCCCAGATGTTGCGATTGCGTTGAGTCTGTTACTTGTTTTGATCTGCGTTGTTGTTCTCGTAACACTTCGCGCGCGGTGGATCGGAGCAATTCGATGAGTCTTCAGGTGCAGGTAAAATTGCGTGTGGGCACTCTTGGCATGGATGTCGAATTCGATGCAGTACCTGGAGAGACAATTGCGATCCTTGGCCCCAATGGCGCAGGCAAGACAACTCTTATTCGGATGCTGGCAGGCCTGCAGCCAATTGATGAGGGCAGGATCGTGCTTGATGGAGGTGTTCTTGATCAGTGCACCCTCGGCGCGAGCGAGGATCGTTTCGTTCCCCCGGAGCAACGAAATGCCGGAATTGTTTTTCAGGACCTCGCACTCTTTCCGCATCTGAGTGCGGTTCAAAACGTGGCATTTGCACTCGAGGCTCGTGGCATAAGAAAGCGAGATGCACACATCAGCGCGCTTGGAAAGATGGATGCGCTAGGCGTTCTCGATAAGGCAGAGTTACGTCCAAGCCTGCTCTCCGGTGGCGAGGCCCAGCGGGTTGCCTTGGCGCGAGCTCTTGTACATGAGCCGAGAATGCTGCTACTCGACGAGCCGCTCTCCTCCCTTGATGCCTCAGCGCGCAGTGATACCCGAGCGACGCTGCGCGAGGCGTTGGAGGGATTCGATGGTGTGAGGATCATCGTCACCCACGATTTAGTCGATGTGATTGCCTTGGCTAGCAGCGTGCTTGTCCTCGAGGCCGGTGCAATTACTCACCAAGGGAGCATTCAAGAAGTTCTAGCTAACCCTTCCTCCGATTATGTCCGTCACTTGGTCTCCCAGAACCCAAATATTTAGCCTCGAGAGGCTGGGTTTAAAGGAGTCAGAGCGCGAGCGGTCAATCTCTGAGATACTCCCTACCCGTGAACCTTGCAGCGCTACTCCTCGCCTCGGCTGACAGCAGCCCGGAATCTATTGCTGTGATTGAAGGCGAGCGCCATGTAACTGCCTTAGAACTGCGAGGGCTTGCATCAAATTTTGGCGGAGCGTTGAGCGCTGCTGGGGTCGGGATTGGCGATCGTGTTGCTATCGCTAGCGGCAACGATCTTGCATTTATCGTCACCTATCTAGGTGCTCTCTGGGTTGGAGCGATTGCTGTTCCACTCAATCCACACTCTCCATCTGTTGCAGTAGCGGAGGAGCTTGAGCATGTCGGCGCCAAAATATTGGTCTGTGGGCGAGCGGGCAGCATCCACCTAGGCATCGTCGGTGCAGTTGCTTTTGATGCGCTTATGGGGGCTGCTCAGTCTGCGCCGCTGGTCTCCAGCGCTCTTGTTGAGCGTGAAAATAGCGATGTCGCTGTGTTGCTCTACACGTCAGGAACGGCTGGTGCGCAGCGAGCCGCGATGCTTACTCACGCGAACCTCGCCTCGAATATAAAACAAGTCCTTGATGACACTGGCCTTGCCATCACACCGAATGATCTCTCGCTCGGAGCGCTTCCGTTCTTCCATGTATTTGGATTGAACGTTGTGCTTGGTGTCACCCTTGTTGCTGGTGGCAAAGTCGTGTTGATCGATCCATTTACAGCTCCCGAGGCAATCGAATTAATCCGTAAGCACCAGATAACTGTTGTTGCGGGTGTGCCGGTGATGTTTGACGCGCTTACTTCGGCTGATAGCGATTTAGGTGATGATCTGCGCTCGGTACGTTTAGCAGTGTCTGGCGCCGCAACGCTCTCCGCTAAATCCTCAACCGCGTTTACGCAGCGTTATGGCGTGACCATCCACGAGGGCTACGGACTGACAGAGGCGTCACCGATTGTTACAAGTACTGCATCGGGTGGCGCTGCTCGCATCGGATCAATTGGCCCAAGTGTTCCAGGTGTAGAGGTTCGCTTGGTTGGCCTTGATGGTATGGATGTCTCGGCAGGCGACCCGGGAGAGATCTGGGTTCGCGGCGCAAATGTTTTCGCGGGATACTGGGGAGATCCGGAAGCCACACAGCGCGTGCTCACGGATGGTTGGCTCCACACCGGCGATGTTGCGGTCGCTGATGAAGATGGATACCTAAGTCTCGTCGACAGGCTTAAAGACTTGATAATCGTCTCTGGCTTCAATGTTTATCCGGCTGAGGTGGAGGATGTGCTTCGTACGCACGCGAGCGTTGTCGATTGTGCCGTGGCCGCTATCCCTGATGAACGGACTGGCGAAGCGGTAGGGGCATGGGTTGTGCTCAAGATGGGAGAGAGAGTCGATCTCGAGGCACTTCGTCGCCATGTCGGCTCTCGACTCGCGCGTTACAAGATTCCTAGCAAGTTTACATTTATAGATGAATTGCCGCGTAGCGAGGCTGGGAAACTACTGCGACGCGCGCTTACTCTCTAGGGACTTGTTGAAGTCTCGACCTGTTCTGGCTCTCGGACTGCGCCTGATGCAACTAGGAATCCCGCGTAGATAACAGAGATCCCGAGCGCAAGCGAAACGGCAAACGCGGTGTCCTTACCTACGATCCCTTGGATGAGGCCACCGCCCGAGAGGATGAGTGTTCCGAGCGCTATTAATATGTTGGCTATCGCTCGACGTCGCGCTGCAGGGCCGGGCTTGCGCATCCACCTAATAGCGGAGAGCGCGGCACCGATAATGATGACGAGTGCGCCCAGGCCACTCCCAGCTGCAGCAAGGACGCGCGGAAGCACGGGCAAGACCTCTTTACCGACCGGAATGGCCGAGCCAGCGATGCCCGGCGCTACAGCGCAAGTGAGCATTGCGCCGAGCGCCATTCCACTAAATGCAACTAGGCACCACTGCACTCTGCGGCCAATAATGTTGCCGTGAATTAAGTAAATTGTCCCTAGCGCAAGCCATGGAACCGAGAGAATCGCCCCAAGTAAGTAGAAGGCTCGGAAGGTTCCATTGTCCCAGCCGGTAGTCACTCCAATGAAGAGTGCAGCGGAGGCGAGGCCGAACGTTGCGAGTGCAAATGCCCAGGCACCATCCTGCGGGCTGCGATTTCTAGTGGCGCGCGCAAGCGTCGCCTGAGCAAAAAGGGTGGCCACCACAGTGGCTATGAAGGCGAGGAAGGCTTCCATTTGGCCTTGAGCGTAAACCCAAGCGCACTTGGGGGTACCGTCGGGGGTGTGGGCGATCCAAAAGGCGATCTAAAAGGCAATCCAAAAGGCGATGAGATGGAGCCGAACATAGGGGCTGAGGCGGAGTCCCCGAGAGCGGCTAACCCCCGACCCGTCCACCATGCATACCCGGTTGGCCTTGTAGTCGATGGGAAGCGCTGCGTCATCGTGGGGGGTGGGCGTATCGCTACTAGGCGCCTCACAGCGTTACTAGAGGCCGGTGCGGATATTCAGGTAATCGCACCTGAGGCGAGCCCTGAGATGGCATCTATGGCTGAGAGAGGGTTGATTACGTGGCATCGTCGCGGCTTCGCCCCCCAAGACCTTGATGGCGCCTGGTTGGTACTGAGCGCTACTGGGAATCTTCAAGTGGACCAAGAGGTAGCGCGTTGCGCTACTGAGCGGCGGGTATGGGTGGCCTCAGCCGATGACCCGAGCGCATCTACCGCCAGTATCCCCACGGTGCTCCGTCGAGGTGACCTTCTTCTCACTTTGAGTACAGGCGGGCGCAGCCCTGCCTTGGCTGCATGGCTAAAAGACCGCTTATCTGAAGAGTTTGGGCCTGAGTATGAGACGCTTCTAGATGTGATGGCTGAGATACGCGAGGAGCAGAAGTCCCTAGGCCTCTCAACTGAGAGCCTCGATTGGCGACGGGCGCTGGATTCGGGAATCCTTGAGGATGTACGAATGGGCCGCATAGACGCAGCCAAGGAGGCACTTAGAGCATGTCGTTGATTGTTGTTGGCCTCAATCACAATACCGCGCCCGTTGAGATGCGCGAGAGAGTCGCTGTCCCGGCGTCTCGGGTTGTCAAAGCGATTCATGACCTAGCTAGCCGTAACCACCTTGCCGAGGTCGTACTTCTCTCAACCTGTAACCGCACCGAGATCTACGTGCGATGCACAAAGTTTCACAATGGTGTATCTGATGTGCAGGATTTCTTATCCGATCAAGCATC
>JBAXPT010000013.1:0-19977 GCA_037132095.1 Actinomycetes bacterium | reverse complement strand
TGGCGATCGGCTCCGATCATGGGCGGATTATTCGTAGTCACAGCCTTTGCCTCGATTGGCCTCCCTGGATTCTCTGGATTCGTAGGAGAGTTCCTTGCACTTCTTGGAACCTTTATGGGGCATCGCTGGTTTGCCGTTGTTGCAGCGAGCGGCGTGATCCTTGCAGCGATATACCTTCTCTGGGCTGTACAGCGTGCGTTTACCGGAGTGCCTGAGGGAGATAACGCAACTATCTCCGACTTGAATGTGCGCGAACTCGCGTGCATCCTTCCCCTACTTGCGCTCAGTCTCTTCCTAGGTGTTTATCCAAAACCAGCTCTTGACCGCATCGGCCCATCGGTCAAAGCGGTCATTGCGCACGTTGAGAAATCGACTTCGTACGAGTCACCTAAGTTCTCTAAGCGCTCACCAATTCTGAACGAAGAAAGAATGGACCACGGTTCAGACGAGATGGAGGAGTCCAAGTGAATCCTCTAGGCGCAGCCAGCATCGTCACCCCAGGAGTTGATTGGCTTGGTGTTGCTCCTGTAGCACTCCTTGCGCTCGCTGCGATTGGCATTGTTCTGCAGCGCTCAATTCTTAGGCGTGCATCGGTTGCGTATCCAAGCGCGTTAATTGTGGCTGCGGTCGGAATCATTCTGAGTGCGGTTGCGCTCACTGCGCAGTGGAGCCGCGTCCAGACTGACGGCAGTTATACAACGCTCTCCAACATGGTTGCGGTTGATGGATTCTCCATATTCATTGGCGGAGTTGTTCTCTTTGCAACTGCTTGCTCAGTCTTATTAGCGAGCCGTTACTTGGACCGCGAGCGCTTAGACGGCCCCGAGTATTTGGCTCTGATGCTCTTATCTGCGAGCGGAATGCTTGCAATGTCGTCGTCGAATGACCTCATAGCGATATTCGTAGCGCTAGAGATTGTCTCGATCCCGCTCTACGTCCTCGTTGCATATGACCGTCGCAGGTCCACCTCTCTTGAGGCTGGAATGAAGTACTTCCTTCTCGGGGCCTTCGCCTCCGCTGTGTTCCTTTATGGAATCGCACTTACTTATGGTGCCACTGGATCAACAGGGCTAGTCGGTATCGCCAATTACCTCTCAGGGGTCACACTCTTAGAGCGCGGAACGCTGCTCGCCGGTTTGGTCCTGATGCTTGTCGGACTTGGGTTCAAAGTCGCAGCAGCCCCATTCCACATGTGGACCCCTGATGTTTATCAAGGTGCCCCAACTCCGGTAACAGCTTTCATGGCCTCGGCTACGAAGGCCGCGGCCTTCGCTGCGCTCATTCGCATTCTCTACACCGGGCTAGGTGGTTCCTCCTCGGACTGGCGACCGCTGCTCTGGGTGCTTGCAGTGCTCTCGCTCCTCGTAGGAAGCATTGGGGCTGTTATCCAGACAGACGTGAAGCGCATGCTCGCGTATTCATCCATTAACCACGCGGGCTTCATCCTCATTGGGGTTCAGGCCGGGACAATCAAAGGGGTCTCCTCAGCGCTGACCTATCTAGCGATCTACGCGTTCCTTGCGGTTGGGTCCTTCGCCATTGTTGGGGTAGTCGCCGGGCGTGGTGATGCGGATAGTGATCTGGAGAGATTCAAGGGACTAAGCAGCCGACGAGCGGCGCTTTCGTGGGCATTTACCCTTCTTCTGCTCGCACAGGCTGGGGTTCCGTTAACTGCCGGATTTATAGCGAAATTCGGGGTATTCTCGGCCGCTGCAGGGGCCGGAGGAACTTCCTATCTGCTCGCTTTGATCGGAATGCTCACAGCTGCAATTGCGGCCTTCGTCTACTTGAGGATCGCTGCGACCATGTTTACGCCCGCAGTTGAGGGCACCGAGATGGCCCCCATTGCCAAGGTGGATATCGGGACTGGGATCGTCATTGGTTTCTCGTGCGCGCTTACCATCGTTATCGGAGTTGCTCCTGGATTCCTTCTTGGCCTAGCGGAGCGGGCAACGCTCCTGTTTATCCGATGATCAGTCTTCAGAGCTCAGGCGAATTGCCTCTCGAGCAGGCGAGTTCTCAGCGCGAATCTCGAGCAAGTTTGTTATCGGTTCGGGGAGTGCGCGCGGGCCAAGGCTATGCTCGCCGCGGCCCGGGAGTACCGGGGTGGAGGCACGCGTGACTCAGTTTTACCGTAATTATTTAGCAGTCGCCGTCTTCGCGGTCGCCGCTCTTGGAATGGTGGGAGCCATGCTTGGCGTGGGGCGTCTCGTGCGCCCAAATCGGCCCCAGCCAGAGAAATATATTGCCTACGAGGCCGGCTCGGACCCGATCCGCGGATTCGGGCAGTCAAACGTTCGCTATTACGTATACGCACTTCTATTTGTGATGTTCGATGTTGAGGCCGTCTTCATTTTTCCATGGGCAATCAATCTCGAGGCACTCGGGGTCTCGGCGCTTATCTCCATGATTGTCTTTATTCTCGTGCTCACATTGGGTCTCGTGTACGCCTGGCGTAAAGGGGTTCTCAGATGGGCCTAGCCGACAGCGGGATGCTCCAGAAGCCGGTTGCAAAGCCGCTTACATGGCTCCTCAACTACAGCCGCAAGTACTCGCTCTGGATGTTCCAGTGGGGACTCGCTTGCTGCGCTATCGAGATGGGTGCGGCGCTAGCGAGCCCGCGCTACGACATGATGCGCATTGGGGTAATTCCTTTCCCAGCAAGCCCGCGTCAAGCCGACTTGATCGTGATCTCAGGGACGGTCACCGACAAGATGGCCCCTGCAATTAGGCGCCTCTACGAGCAGATGCCTGACCCGAAATATGTGATCTCAATGGGTTCGTGCGCAAACTGCGGAGGCCCTTACTGGGACTCCTACTCGGTCACCAAGGGAATCGATCAGGTCCTCCCAGTCGACGTATATGTCCCAGGCTGCCCACCGCGCCCAGAGGCTTTAATTCAAGCTGTTGTGATGCTTCAGGAGCAGATTCAGAACGAAGGAATCGGAAACGACGACATGCGCAAGCGTTGGAACGGGGAGCCGATCAACGTTGTCTGACCTTGAAGTGTTGACTACGCGCGTTACAGAGGCTCTCGGTGACTGCGTCATTGAGCATGCAGAGGCATGTGGAAATCTTGTTCTGCGCGTGCGCCTTGATTCATGGCGGAGTGTCGCAGAGACGGCGAGAAATACGCTTGGATGCAACTATCTCTCCTTTATCTCCGGCATCGACTGGATGCCAGCACCAACTGTTGGGCTAATCGAGGGGGATACATCTACTCCAGCGCAGCCTAAAGAGATGACTTTTGGTGCAGCGGGTAGCGCTGGCCGTTTTCAAGTATTTGCACATGTGCAGTCAACTGTTCAACACATTGGTTTTACGATCAAAGCCGATGTAGACGAGGCCGCTCCGCATTGTGATTCGTGGGTCTCCGTCTATCCCGGTGCAGATTGGCACGAGCGAGAGTGCTGGGAGATGTACGGAGTTGTCTTTGATGGACACCCCAGTCTCCGGCACCTTTATCTCCCTGCAGAGTTTGAGGGGCACCCACTCCGCAAAGATTTTCCATTACTTGCGCGTGAGGTAAAGCCATGGCCCGGGCTCACGGATGTTGAACCAATGCCTGGCTCGGAGAGCGACGAAGAGACAAAAGACGAGGCAGTCGAAGCATGAGCAGCACCGAGCAGCCCGTAACCCCAACAAACGCCAGCCCTGATTTTAACCCCGTCCCTGATTTTGAGGTAGCACCTGGCATGCAGCGCCACCTCGCAGATGCTCGAGTAAATGTCGAGCTCGATACCGGCGACATGATCATCAACCTTGGCCCGCAGCACCCCGCTACTCACGGAACGCTTCGACTAGTTGTGCGCCTCGATGGAGAGCGTGTAATAGCTGCCGACCCTGTCATCGGTTATATGCACCGCGGCTACGAGAAACTTACTGAGTTCCGTACCTATCCTCAGGTGACGACACTCATCAACCGAATCGACTGGTTGAGCAGTTTCGCTAACGAGGTTCCATTTGTCCACGCTGCTGAGCAGTTGATGGAGATTGAGGCACCACCGCGAGCTCAATACATTCGTACCGCGCTTACCGAGCTCTCTCGAATAGCGACCTTCTTGCTTTTCCTCGGAGAGATGGGGCTGCAGGTTGGAGCGCTTACTCCAGCGTTCTATGGTTTCCGCGATCGTGAGCACGTTCTCAACTTGATCGAGTCAGCAACCGGTGGGCGTTTCCACCCCAACTTCAATCGCATCGGCGGACTCAAGGATGACCTGCCTTGGGGCTGGATTGCTGAGACTCGCAATGTCATGAAGATTGTTCTCGATGCATGTGATGTGTTCGAGGATCTTGTCCTTGGGAACGAGATCTTTCAGGCACGTACGCGCTCCGTCGGGATCATCCCTGGAGAGCTCGGGGCTTCTTATGGAGTCTCCGGATCGAACCTTCGCGCCTCTGGCGTGGATTGGGATCTTCGCCGCGATGGCGCTCCGTACCTCTCATACCCTGAGCTCGACTTTGAGGTATTTACTCACCCCGATGGCGACTCCTATGCCCGTTACTGGGTGCGCCTACAAGAGACACGCGAGTCGGCACGCATGGTGCTGCAGTTGCTCGACAAGATGCCTTCGGGGCCGATCATGGCCAAGGTTGCTCGCATCATCAAGGTGCCAGCAGGCGAGTCGTGGGTTGAGACCGAGAACCCATTGGGCCAGATGGGTTACTACGTCGTCTCCAAGGGCGGCACCGGACCATTCCGCGTAAAGATTCGCTCAGCGTCATTTAGCAATGTCTCAATCCTGCCGTGGATGCTTAGAGGCGTATACGTACCTGATGTTGTAACCATCCTTGCGTCGCTCTACTTCATTCTCGGAGACATTGACCGATGAGTGTTCTCGCATTGGAGATCGGTTGGGGATGGATGCTTGCGTTTAAGGCGCTTGTAATCCTCTTGATTGTGCCGCTAGGTGCTCTCGTACTTGGCTACACCTTCTTGCTCAAAATGATGAGCCACATGCAGAGCCGACTCGGGCCGATGGATCCAGGTGGATTCCACGGTTGGTTCCAGCTTGTAGGCGACGGACTTAAGTTCCTCCAGAAAGAAGACATCATCCCCGAGGATGCAGACCGCCGAGTCTTCGCCTTTGCTCCCGTGATAGTTGTTATCTCCACATTCCTGATGTTCGTTGTAATCCCCATTGGTCCAGTAGCGATTGTGGCGAATCTCGATGTCGGAGTTTTCTACGCTCTAGCGGTCTCGAGCCTCTCCGTAATCGGAGTGCTCATGGCGGGTTGGTCTAGCGCTAACAAATTTGCACTTATGGGTGCGCTTCGCGCGGCAGGGCAGTTAATTGCCTACGAGCTCCCCCTCCTCCTAGCTGTAGTCGGAGTCGTGATGCAGGCGGGCACGATGAGCCTCCAAGGAATCGTCTCAGCCCAGCAGAATGGATCAATCTTTGGGTGGAGCGGAATAGGTAACCCCTTCATCTTCACGCAGATCATCGGATTCCTGCTCTTCATGATCGCTGCCCAGGCCGAGTTGAGCCAGACTCCATTCGACATGCCCGTTGCTGAGAGCGAACTAGTCGCTGGGTACATGGTTGAGTACTCGGGCTTTAGGTTCCTTTTCTTCTTCATCGGCGAGTTCGGTACTGCCACCGCGTTCGCGGCACTCGCTGCGACACTCTTTCTCGGTGGTTGGTCCCTGCCAGGGGTACACGGCCTACCCGCGGAGCTACTTGGGCCCTTGGTTTTGTTCGTCAAACTCATGGGAGTTGCGTTCCTAATGTTCTGGGTGCGCTTCACCTATCCTCGTCTTCGTGAGGACCAACTCCAAGCAATTGCTTGGAAGTTCTTGATTCCGATTGCACTTGCAAACATCATTGTCACAGCGATTATCAAGGTGGCTTTCTAATGGCCTTTAAACTCCCTGGTCTGATAGGTGGTCTCGGTATCACCTTTAAGACGATGCTTCAAGGCGCCGTCACCGTGCAGTACCCGCATGAGAAAGAGCAGCCACCAGCGCGCTCGCGTGGAGTCATTGCACTGCATGAAGACAACTGCACGTCATGCATGCTCTGCAGCCGCGCCTGCCCAGACTGGTGCATCTACATCGAGGGGCATAAAGAAGAGCGACCCGCTCGTCGCGAGGGTGGACGACCGCGTGCTGTAAACCTTCTAGATCGCTTCGATATCGATTACGCGCTCTGCATGTACTGCGGAATCTGCGTCGAGGTCTGCCCGTTCGATGCCCTCTTCTGGAGCCCAGAGTACGAATACTCCGAGCCCAATATTGCAAGCCTCTTGCACAACAAGGACCGACTCGGAGAGTGGTTCCACACTGTTCCCGAGGTTGAGCCTCTAGAGGTCGGCGCGGCCCCTGTTGCAAAGGCGAAGAAGTAATGGTTGCTCAGAACGTCGCCTTCTGGATAATCGCAATAGCGATGGTGCTCAGCGCTATTGGTGTGGTGCGCACGAGCAATGTTGTGCACGCTGCTCTCTACCTCGTGATTGTGCTTGCTGGTGCAGCTGCTCAGTACATCCTCTTAGCAGCCGAGTTTGTTGCATGGGTGCAGGTGCTGATTTATATCGGGGCCGTTGTAATCCTCTTTTTGTTCGGGATCATGCTGACTCGTTCACCAATGGGCGACCTAGATCTCGATAACTCCCAGAGAATGCCGGCGTTTGTAGCCTCCCTTGCATTGGTAGGCACCCTTACCGCTCTCCTAGTCGATGCATTCGGTAACTCCAAAGTAGTTATCGATTCACCTACTAAGACCTCGGTGCTGTCATCGGACATATTCCGCCTCTACATCGTGCCGTTCGAGGCGGTCTCGATTCTCCTACTCGCTGCCTTAGTCGGAGCGATTGTTCTGGCGAGGAGGGACTGATGATCCTCAACCAGTTCCTCATCCTCGCTGCTGTGCTTTTCTGCATTGGGATATACGGCGTACTCGTTCGCCGTAACGGCGTGCTTGTCCTTATGAGCATTGAGTTGATGCTCAATGCGGTGAACCTCAATCTCATCGCGTTCTCGGCTTACCTAAAAGATACGAGTGGGCAGATCTTTGTTCTCTTCGTGATCACGATTGCTGCTGCCGAGGTTGGCGTAGGTCTCGCGATCATCCTCCTCTTGTTCCGTAATTTCCGCAGCCCGGACCTTGATCAGGCCCAACAACTGAAGGGCTGATTTCATAACTATGTACAGACTCGCAGTAGAGACAACAACAGAGAAGGCAGAGATCGCTGCTCCGTGGCTCATCTCCCATGCCTGGGTAATCCCCCTGCTCATGGTGCTCTCCTTCGTAACGATTCTTCTCTTTGGAAAGCGCATGCCCAAGCGCGGTGCAGAGGTAGGGATCACAGCGGTAGGCGCGGCGTTCGTGATGTCATGCATCACCGCCTTTCAGTGGATTCAGCATGTAGAGGATTCTCTAGCGGGCGAGGGCGGCTCTGCTCTATCCGGATTAGGCAAGAGCCTCGTGTTCCATGGCGGTGTTGGCGCTGAGAGTGGAATCGCCCCGATAACCCAGACATGGGACTGGTGGTCCAACGGGCTCATTAAGTTCAGCGCTGGGATACAGATCGACGGGCTGGCCGTGATGATGCTCTTCGTCGTCACATTTATCTCGCTCCTTGTTCACGTCTACTCAACGGCGTACATGGAGCACGACACTCGCTACACATATTTCTATGCAGCACTGAGCCTCTTCACGGGCTCCATGCTCATCCTTGTGGTTGCGAATAACTCACTGATGCTCCTCACTGGGTGGGAGCTTGTCGGTGTCTGCTCCTTCATGCTTATCGGTCACTGGTGGGAGGAGAAGCCAAACTCGAATGCTGCAATCAAGGCTTTCCTCACAACGCGTACCGGCGACATAGGGCTTCTACTTGGAGTAATCGTCACTTTCTTCGCTGCTGGTCAGACCTTCAACCTCACTGAGATCAATGAGGCTGCGTTGGCCGGGCGTGGTGGGCACACCATCTGGTTGGTCGGAGCATCACTTCTGCTCATGGGGATTATCGGAAAGAGTGGACAGTTCCCACTCCATACCTGGCTCCCCGATGCAATGGCCGGACCGACACCGGTATCAGCCCTAATTCACGCTGCAACAATGGTTGTAGCCGGCGTATATCTCGGTGCTCGTCTATATGGCGTTTTCTGGCAGGGCTTCTCGATCGCCGATGGCGGTATGAACCCAATGGCAATTATCGGTGCGATCACAATCATCGTCGGTGCGCTCCTCGCGTTTGTGCAGGACGACATCAAGAAGGTTCTTGCCTACTCAACTATCAGCCAACTCGGTTACATGGTCATGGGTCTAGGCGTCGGTGCATGGGTCGGTGCAATCTTCCACCTCTTTACACACGCATTCTTCAAGGCTCTGCTCTTCCTCGGCGCAGGTTCCATTAGTCATTCAGGGTCGCACCACTCCTTCGACATGAAGAAAGACATGGGTGGTCTGCGTAAGTTCATGCCGATCACTTTCGCGACATTCATGATCGGCTCGGCGGCTCTCGCAGGAATCGTTCCACTCGCTGGTTTCTGGTCCAAGGACGAAATTCTTGCGACTGCGGGGCAGAGTGGTTTCCACTTCTTCCAGATCATCGGAATAGCTGGTGCGGTTCTAACTGCTGCTTATATGACGCGCTGCATCTACCTCACATTCTTCGGTGAGTATCGCGGTCACCACCACCCCCACGAGTCGCCTAAAGCAATCACGGTTCCGCTAATTATTCTTGCTGTCTTCAGCACGGTTGCAGGTCTCGCAAATGCTGCACCACTTGGTGTCGAGAAGTTCGCCGAATATGTCGAGCCGAGAGTTGCGTTCCCAGAAGTCGTGGTGCCACAGTTCGAGGGGATACTCGCAGCGGTCTCGGTAATGGCGGTCTTGCTATCCGTTGGCGTCTGCTCGTACCTCTGGTTCCGCAAGGATCAACTAGGACCATTCAAGGGTCTCACGCAGCGCAATGCAGCAGCGCGCGGTGGTTATACATTCCTCGTCAATAAGTACTACCTAGATGTTCTTTACACGGACGTCGTGGTAGGGGGAATCAAGGGGCCATTGGCTCGAAGTGCATATTGGTTTAACCAGAACATTCTTGACGGTGTCGTAAATGGCATCGGTCGAGGAGCACCCGCATTCGGGCGCGGTCTCTACAAATATGTCGATCAAGGTACGGTCGACTCTGCATATAACGGGCTTGCTAAGGAGACGGGGGCGGCCGGAGGGCTTCTTCGTCGCCTGCAGTCTGGTCAGGTACAGCGTTATGCGCTGCTCATCGTCATTGCGATCGCGATCTTCAGTATCGCGCTCATTCTCGCAAAGTAATCAGGAGGATTCTTTAAATGGATTGGTTCGACAGTTGGGCACTGACCCTCGCGGTCTTCCTCCCCGCAGTCGGTCTCGTGCTGGTATTAGCCACCCCGAAGGCTCAGGAGCAGACCGTCAAGGTCATAGCGCTCCTGACAACCATCGTCACGGCTGCCGTCGGCATTGGGATCCTGACGAAGTTCAACTACAACAGGTCTGGGAGCCTGCAGTTCGTAGTGAACAAGAGTTGGATACCGGTGATCGACGCTCGCTACCACCTAGGCATAGACGGCATTGCGCTCCCAATGTTTGCTCTCTCGATGCTGATCACGATCCTCTGCATCATCTACTCATGGAACCACTTTCCCGAACCCCATAACCCGAAGGCGTTCCTAGCCCTCATCCTGCTCCTTGAGGTCGGGATGAACGGAACATTTGTTGCACAAGACTTGATCTTGTTCTTCATCTTCTTCGAGGTAGTGCTTCTCCCGATGTTCTTCATGATCGGCGTCTGGGGGGGACCGAACCGCGAGTACGCATCTATCAAGTTCTTCCTCTTCACCCTCTTCGGCTCAGCATTGATGCTGCTGTCGTTCTTAGCGCTCTACTTCAAGCTAGGTAGCTTCCAGATTCCAGAGCTTGCACGCCTTCACGGTGCGGGCATTGCTCACGGCACTCAAGTCTTGATATTTGCTGGTCTGTTCCTTGGATTCGCTATCAAAGTTCCTATGTTCCCGTTCCACACTTGGCTGCCCGATGCGCATACGGAGGCGCCGACTGTTGGCTCAGTGATCTTGGCTGCAGTCCTTCTAAAACTTGGAACATTTGGTTTCATTCGAATCGCTCTCCCGATTCTCCCAAGTGGAGCGCAGACATGGGCCCCTTGGATCGGTCTGCTCGCTGTCATTGGAATTATTTACGGTGCCCTTGCTTGCCTAGCGCAGACAGATATGAAGCGCGTGATCGCCTTCTCCTCCGTCTCTCACATGGGTTTTGTGATGCTCGGTATTGCAACGCTGACCACATTTGGAATCAATGCTGCGATCTTCGGGATGGTTGCGCATGGTTTAATCACCGGCCTGCTCTTCTTCGTAGCCGGTTCCGTTCAGCACAATTACCACACCCGCGAAATGTCACGGCTTGGTGGACTGCTTCAGCAGGCACCGCGTATGGGTTGGATACTCGGTTTTGCCGTGATGGCATCGCTGGGTCTCCCTGGGCTAGCAGGATTCTGGGGAGAGTTCCCAGCAATCCTCTCGGCGTATAGCCCTGCGGCTGGACTCTCTGAAGGATTATTCCGTGGCTTTATGGCCGTGGCCGCGATCGGAACTGTTCTCTCCGCTGGGTATCTCCTATGGATGTACCAACGCGTTGCATTTGGAGTTCCGAAAGACGAATTCGCTGAGGCTCACATCCACGATGTCGGGCCTGCAGAGTGGATGGCATGGACGCCGCTCATTCTTCTAACTCTTGCTCTGGGTATCTACCCACAAATTATTTTCGGCGTCACCGACCGCGCAGTAACGCGCATCTTCGGGGGCTGAACGAGTGAAGGTGCATTGGGATCTACACGCTCTAGCTCCGCTCGTCGCTGTCACAGTGACGATCGTTGTCGTGTTGATCGCGGACTTTTTCTTCGAGTACCGCGAGCGCTTCAAGACATATCAACTAGCCGCGTTCGGAACCCTTGCTGCGCTGATCCCGATCATCACTCTTGCAAGGGATGGTGGTACCCGCTCTCTCTTCGGAGGGGCGTTTGTTGTCGATACCTATACTCTTGCTTTTCAGGGCTTCTTCCTCATAGTCGCCTACGTGACACTCCTCATCTCCGTTGACCACATCGGGGAGGGCGACTACTACCAGGGCGAGTTCTATGTATTAGTCCTCACCTCAACGCTTGGCATGATGATCATGGCTGGGGCGCGCGACCTCATCACGATATTTGTTGCGCTAGAGATGATCTCCATTCCAACCTTCGTTCTTGCAGGCTGGAGAAAGCACGACACGCGCTCCAACGAAGCAGCGGTCAAGTACTTCATTATCGGCGTGCTCTCATCTGCGGTGATGCTCTACGGAATCTCGATGGTCTACGGACTCAGTGGCTCAACCTCGCTCTCCGGAATTGCGGAATATGCAGGATCAGCGGGTACCCCAGCGCTCTTCAGCATCGCAATATTCCTCACCATTGTGGGTTTTGCATTCAAGATCAGTGCTGTGCCGTTCCACTTCTGGGCGCCTGATACTTACGACGGTGCGCCCATACCTGTTACGGCATTCCTCTCGGTTGCATCCAAAGCAGGTGGATTTGTTGCCCTTCTAAACGTCGTCTTCTTCGGTTTCTATGCAAGCCATACATCTTGGCAGCCCATCATTTGGGTACTAGCAGCGCTCTCCATGACAGTTGGAAACCTCGTTGCGATTCGTCAGACGAGCATTGTCCGCATGCTTGCGTATTCCTCAATCGCTCAGGGTGGATTCATGCTCGTGCCCTTCGCCGTTGCAGGCATGGGGAGTTCCAAGCATGCTTCGTTTGAGGCGGTAATCGTCTACATCCTGATCTATGGAGCGATGAACCTCGGAATGTTTGCGTGTGTAATTGCTGCAATGCGACGTACTCAATCCGATGAGATCTCGTCCTTCGGCGGAATGTCTAAGTACTCACCGATCTTGGCGGTAATGACCTCTGCGTTCTTATTCTCGCTCGCTGGTATTCCTCCTCTCGCCGGTTGGTTTGCGAAGTTTGTGATGTTCCGTTCAGTGCTAGACGCGGGAACAACGCCAGCGGTGATCCTTGGAGTAATCGCAGCGCTTAACTCTGTGATCGCGTTCTTCTATTACGCAGGAGTCGCGAGGGCAATTTGGTTTAGAGAGACTCCCGAGGGAATTGATCTACGCCCCCTTAAGACGCCCTTTGCACTCAATGCCGCAATAGCCATTACGGGATCGTTTGTTCTCATCGTCGGTATTTACCCGCAGGTCATCGCGCGCCTCGGTGAACTAGCAGGCGCTGCGCTCTGATTGAGTCTGGCTCCTCCGAGGGGCGCCCCAAGCGCTCAGTCTCCGATTCGCTCGCTCGCATTATCGATAACACTGGGAGCATTCCCTTCTCGCTATTTATGGAGACCGCTCTCTACGATAAAGACGCTGGATTTTTTACGGTCGGTAGAGGCCCAACTGGCCGATCAGATTTTGTAACTAGCCCTGAGACGGGTTCATTGTTTGGATTGATAGTTGGGTATGCGATCGAGAAATTGTGGCTGGAGCAGGGGAGCCCGAAGGAGTTCACAGTTATTGAGGCCGGCGCAGGATCAGGGCGACTCTGTCGAGAGGTGCTGCGCAGTGATCGAGGTTTCAGCTCCGCGATCAATTACATAACGGTTGAACGGAGCGAGGCGCTTCGCCAGGTTCAGGAAGTGACTCTAGGGAAGTTCTCTAACGTATCGATACTCGCAGACCTTCCGGATTCGTCAACGAACGGGGTGATTATTGCCAACGAGTTACTCGACAATCTTGCCTTTGATATTGCAGAGTTCACGAGCGACGGATGGGCCGAGGTTCGAGTGGGGCTTGGTAATCAGAGTGTCACTGCGGCCGGAACGCCAAATTTCGTCGAGGTGCTCGCACCTCTCGATGACTCCCGCTCGTCCTTGATCCCTGATTTTCCTCCCCAGATCGGGGCACGCCTTCCGATTCAAGTCAGTGCAGTTGATTGGATTGCCCGCGCAGCAGAGTGCATCGAGACCGGTTCGATGATTCTCATTGACTATGCAGGGAATGCAGAGGATCTGGCGCGCCGTGGGGGCTGGCTGCGGACATACCGAGACCACTTGTGGGGAGACGATCCACTTCGCTACCCCGGAGAGGCTGATATCACCGCGGATGTAGTGCTGGATCCAATTAGGGAGGCTTTGATCGCTTCAGGTTTCAAGATTGAGAGCGAGACGACCCAGGCTGAGTGGTTATTAGGGCTCGGGATTGACGAGGAGGTAGCTACCGGTGAGGCCGCATGGTTAGCGGGTGCCGCACGTGGCGACCTAGAGGCCTTAATCGGTAGAAGTAGGGCAACGGAGGCGTCAATCCTTACGGACCCCGAGGGCCTTGGAGGTTTTACCGTCATCATCGCCCGTCGCGAGTAGCGATTTAGGCGTTCTCTACCAAGTGAGTTTTAGGGTGTTGAAAAAATCGCAGAGACCACTAATGGGAGCAATCTCCGCAGGGGTATCCTCTGAGCCTAAGTGGTTCGCATGCCTCTAAAAATGGAGTTTTAAAGAATGTCCGATGCAATCGAGACCCATCAAACCGAGCTGCGCCACTTTGCCCCGTCCTCCGAGTTTGTTGCGCGCGCGAACGTAAGCGACTCCTCGCTCCACGATGCTGGCGATGCAGACTTCGAGTCGTACTGGGCAGGGCAAGCTCGGGAACTTCTTCACTGGGATACTGAGTGGAGCAAGGTCCTCGACTGGGACCCGCCGAATGCCAAGTGGTTCGTTGATGGAACACTCAATGTCACATATAACTGTCTTGACCGTCATATTGAGTCTGGGCATGGATCGCAGGTCGCCTTTTTCTGGGAAGGCGAGCCCGGGGATGAGCGTGCAATTACATATTCTCAGTTACTTGAAGATGTATCACGCTGCGCCAATGCCCTCAAGGAGTTAGGTGTTCAGCGAGGTGACCGTGTTGCTATCTACATGGGCATGGTGCCTGAACTAGCGGTGGCGATGCTGGCATGCGCGCGCATCGGCGCAGCGCACTCGGTTGTCTTCGGTGGCTTCTCATCCGACTCATTACGAGGCCGTATAAATGATGCCGAGGCCAAGATCGTCGTCACCTGTGATGGAGCCTGGCGTCGCGGTGGTGTGGTCGCGCTAAAAGATATTGTCGATGAGGCGCTATTAGATACGCCGACTATCGAGAAGTGCATCGTTCTTCGCCGTACTGATCACGGCAATGAAATGACAGACGGCAGAGATATCTGGTGGCATGATCTAGTAGACCGCCAGAGTCCAGAGTGCATACCTGAGCCTATGGATGCAGAGCAATTGCTCTTCATTCTCTATACGAGTGGTACCACTGCAAAGCCCAAAGGCATCATGCACACGACCGGCGGTTACTTAACCGGGGTGACATCTACCTTCCGTAGCATCTTCGATATTCACCCAGACGAAGATATTTACTGGTGTACTGCTGATTGTGGATGGGTAACGGGGCATTCGTACATTGTCTATGGTCCGCTCGCGAACAGAGCAACGAGCGTGCTCTACGAAGGCACACCTGATTATCCTGATAAGGATCGCTTCTGGGCAATCGTCGAGAAATACGCAGTGACGATTCTCTACACGGCGCCAACAGCAATCCGTACATTTATGAAGTGGGGGGTCGAGTACCCCGGCGCTCACGATCTCACCTCTCTGCGTCTTCTCGGGAGTGTCGGCGAGCCGATTAATCCTGAGGCATGGATTTGGTATCACGATGTGATCGGAGGCAGTAAGACGCCGATCGTCGATACTTGGTGGCAGACCGAGACCGGCGCGGTGATGATTAGCCCATTACCGGGACTAACGACACTCAAGCCAGGTAGTGCGACATTTGCGATGCCGGGTATCGGAGTTGATGTTGTCGGGGACGACGGGCGCCATGTCGGAATCCCGGGCGGGGGGTATCTAGTACTCACGAAGCCTTGGCCCTCGATGCTAAGAGGCATATGGGGAGACCCCGAGCGCTTTCAAGAGACGTACTGGTCGAGATTCCCTGGGCTTTATTTTGCTGGCGATGGTGCTCGTTACGATGATGAGGGCTACATGTGGCTCCTCGGTAGGGTCGATGATGTGATGCTCGTCAGCGGGCACAACATCTCAACGGCCGAGGTAGAGAGCGCTCTTGTCGATCATCATGCAGTAGCTGAGGCCGCCGTGGTTGGGGTTCATGATCCGACTACGGGGCAAGCCATAAGTGCATTTGTTGTTCTAAAGAATGACCACGAACCAAGCAAGGCTCTAGAGAAGGAACTGCGCATCCATGTTGGCAACCTGATCGGGGCAATTGCGAGGCCCAAGTCAATTCTCTTTACAGATGACTTGCCCAAGACTCGCTCCGGCAAGATCATGCGAAGACTGCTGCGTAACGTCGCCGATGATGAGACTCTTGGGGATACCACTACGCTTGCCGACCCAGGCGTAGTAGCGCGCATTAAGGATCGTTACCTTTCTGTTGACGCCGAGGATGACGAAGTAGACGACTTAGAGGAAAATCAAAAATAATGACGCGTTTATCAATTCAGCCTGAGAACTGGCAGTGGCGTGATGGTGTAGTCGAGCCAGGGGGTGCAGTGCTCGTCGATATAGATGGCGTGCTCTCCGACGCGGTTAGTCGGCAGCATTATTTGGAGGCGCCCCGTCGCGACTGGAATGCTTTCTTCGAGGCATGTGGAGACGACCCGGTTATTGAAGAGGTAAAGGTCCTGCTCGATAATCTCGACCCGAACTTGAGTGTCGTGCTTCTTACCGCGCGCCCGCAGCGCGTAGCGCACCTAACGGTCGGGTGGCTTCACCGCTACGGGATTCGTTGGGATCTACTCATCACGCGCGCATGGGGAGACTATGAATTGGCTCGCGAGTACAAACAAGGCTCTCTGTGGGATCTGCGCGCCTTTGGTTTCGATATTCGCTTTGGCATTGAGGACGACCGACGAAATGTCGAGATGCTCCGTAAGGAAGGCGTTCCCTGCGTTTATATTCACTCTGGCTACTACGACTGATCGGTGACTTCCTTGAGTAACCCGCTTGCTGCTCGCTCGCGTCACATCGCGACAATTTTCCTCATCAGTCTTGCCGGGCTTCTTCTCGAGGTTGCCTTCACACGCATTGTCTCGTTCAAACTTTGGTACTACTACACGTATCTCGTCCTTGGTTTAGCGCTTCTCGGTATTGGTTCGGGTGGAATCTTTGTCGTTGTGTGGCCTCGCCTCCGCAAGGCTGCAACCGATACGGTCGTCACAATCTGCGCGTTGGTTGGAGCGGTTCTGATTGCGGCTAGCGAGTTCGTAATCGCATGGATTCCAATCGATACGATCAAGATTTGGGACTACGGCACAGCCAATTCGTGGAACAATCTTGGCGTCCTTATTGCTATCTGCTTCACGCTCTTCGCTGCGTTCATCATGATCGGTGTGATTGTTGCAGTACTTCTTGGGCGCGCAGAGGATCGAGTCAATCGCTTTTACTTCGCAGACTTAATCGGAGCGGCACTTGGGTGTGCATTAGCAATCCCTCTTATCTGGTGGCTAGGGCCTCCGCAGGTAGTTATGCTCGCAGCGCTCGTTATGGCACTCGCGGCAGTAGTAGCGAATCCGCGACTTGGGGTCTCGACTGCTATTGCAGGGGTACTCGGAGTCCTGCTCCTGCTCATGGTGGTTCAGGTAATAAAGGTGCCGGACGTGCAGGTCGAGGGTGGCAAAGAGCAGCCAGTAAAGGAAGCTCTAGGCGGGTGGGGACCGGTCTTCAGGGTAGACGCAGAGAAGATTTTTGATAACTACTTGCTGCTGCACGACGGAACTTTTGGATCAGGGATTCATGCATACAAGGGTGACCCCGACGCTGCAATCGAGTACGACACCGACCCACGAGTGCTTCCATTTCGAGTTCACGGTGATCCGCCTGCACATACTTTGATCATCGGATCGGCTGGCGGTAACGAGATAGTTGCTGCGCTTCACTTCAAGTCCCCCAAGATCGAGGGCGTTGAGCTCAATCCCGTAACGGTTGGGTTGCTAAAGGATGAGTTGCGAGAGTTCTCCGGAGATTTACCGAATCAGCCTGGAGTCAAGATTCACCAAGGTGATGGGCGCTCCTTTATTTTTCGCAGCAAAGACAAGTACAACCTCGTCTGGTATGTAGCCCCAGACTCCTATGCGGCAAGCAACGCCGCATCATCGGGCGCGTTTGTGCTCTCCGAGTCATATCTCTATACCTCTGAGATGATCGCCGAGTCTTTGAAGCATCTCACGAACGATGGAATCATGGTTGTTCAGTTCGGCGAACTTGATTACGTAGGGCGCCCGAGTCGAACCGCTCGTTATGTCATGACTGCGCGCGATGCGCTCTCCAAGATCGGCGTGGCTGATCCTTCGCAGCACATCATCGTCTCGTCGTTTGTCACGAACAAAACTGGCGACCTCTCAACAATCATGGTGAAGCGCACTCCATTTACGCCAGAGGAGGTTGCGCGTCTCAACGCTGCCGTACCTACTGTTCCGCTCGCTGGCGTCGCCTACGCTCCCGGGGGCTTTAACGATGGCGGCATTGTCGGAAAACTAGCGGGTGCTGCATCTAGTGAAGCGGCGAACGCGATTGCGGCGACATACCCGCGCGAAGTATTCGCAGTCCATGATGATCGCCCGTTCTTCTGGCACTTCTCAGGGTTCGGCTCGGTGCTCTCGAATATCACTAAGCCGTTCTCAACGAATAACCCCGAGGATGTAATCGGCGAGAGAGTGCTGCTCCTGCTACTCCTTGTAGCGATCGGTTACGCCACGCTCTTCCTTCTTGCCCCATTTATTTTTGTGAGGAAGGAGTGGAGGGCTCTCCCGGCTAAGGGGCGCTCCGCGCTCTACTTCGCGGCTCTTGGCCTTGGGTTCATGCTCTATGAGATCTCGATGATTCAGCGGCTCGTGCGTTTCCTCGGATACCCCACCTATTCCCTGACAGTTACTCTCGCATCCATCTTGGTCTTCACCGGTTTGGGGGCGCTACTAAGTAAGCGGTTCGCAGCCTCGCCTCGCCGTGCAGTGATTACTAGCGGTGCGGCTTTGGCGGTCCTAGGAGTCTTCTACCTATTCGCCCTTGACCCCATTACCGATGCGCTCCTACCGGCAGCCTTCGGGATTCGGGTCGTTGTAACCGTTGTTCTCCTCGCCCCACTTGGGCTCTGCCTAGGGATGTTCATGCCGCTCGGGCTCGGGGTCGTCTCAGGGCTTGGCCCGCACCCGGATGAGTATGTGGCGTGGGGTTGGGCTGTAAACGGGTTCTTCTCAGTCATTGGCTCTGTAACAACCACCATTCTTGCGATGGCATATGGGTTTCAAGTGGTCCAGATCACAGCCCTATGCATGTACGGGGTAGCGGTCCTGGCCTTCTTGGCCTTAGATCGCAAGCGCGAGAGTCTCACCGCTGCTCAGTAGGGCTGTCACCGATTTACGGCTTGGATCCGCTCGATTCAGTCGCGGAAATTATTGAACTGCAGAGGCACGCCAAAGTCGTGCTCGGTAAGCGCAGCGATTGTCTCCTGAAGATCGTCGCGCTTCTTCCCGATAATTCGCAACTGGTTGCCCTGTACTTGGTGCTGAATACCCTTTAAAGGTAGGGCTTTTACAAACTTGCCGATATCGCGCGCCTTGTCGTCGCTAATGCCTTCGACGAGAGCGACGCTCTGGCGGGCACGCCCCTTGGTGGCCTCCTCGACCTTGCCGTATGAGAGCGACTTGAGTGAGACTTTGCGCCTTACGAGCTTCTCCTCGAGTACCTGAACAAGTGCCTGGAGCCGCTGCTCGCTCTCAGTGTTGAGGATAATGGCCTTGTCCTTTAACTCAATGGAGGAGTCGGTCCCCTTGAAATCGAACCTGGTTGTGATCTCGCGTTGTGCCTGATCAATGGCATTACGCAGCTCCTGCATATCAATCTCTGAGACGACATCGAAACTTGGCATTGTTCTCCCTAGAAGTGGTCGCTTATCCGTGCGCTACTCTACGCCTCATTGGGTCCGTACCCGAGTGGACAAAGGGGGCTGGCTGTAAACCAGCTGCGTAAGCTACGGAGGTTCGAATCCTCCCGGGCCCACTCAAGCAATATGTCAGGGCAATATGTAAGAGCCTTACCCCGGTATTCGGGGTTAGCCCCCCTGTAAGTAGGACTGTCTCTAAGGATGTTGGTAAGCCCGTGGGGGCGACCGAGTTGGGGAGTCGCGCGGGTTCCAGCCACTCTGCTCGGCCTTCTCTCTAGATTCGCCCGGTCCTAGCTTGGTTGCTCGCGGTGATCTCTCTCGGCTCCCTGCCAGACGCTCCTACCCCGTGTCTCTAAGCGATGGCGGCAGCCGCCACTCCCAGGCTCCTACTTGCTCGTCATCTCTCTCGCGCGCTTCTTGTTCGCGTCTCACGAGCCGATAACCGTCATGCGTTTTTTGAAGATGATGTCGCTTGCATAGCCGCACGAGGTTCTCAAGAGATGCAGGGCCGCCCTCAGCGAAGGGCACGATGTGATCTATCTCTAGACCAATCGACATGTCACATGTTGGTACTTGGCAGAGACGGTCGCGCTCCTCAACTGCAGTGCGCAATGGTGCCGGGATGTGTCGCCCCATATGCGCAACCGTCTTGACGTCTACTCCATCGACTACAAGAAGTTTTAAGAATGCTTCACCTAAATACTCGGTAGCGGTAGCGACAGGGATGGGACCAACGCCAGCGATCTCACAGACCTCGCCATGCTCGGCGTGTCCACGTTTGAGGGCATCTATGTCGATGCGAATATTGATCATCGCGTTAGGGCGGGTTGCCTTAGTTCCACTCGCCCGTGCTGCTGGGGCAGCGTTATTAGCCTTTTCGCAGAGTGCCATTAGAGCATCAGCGGCGTAAGCCTCCGGCCTCTCATGTTTGCCACTCTTACGCGCGGACTTAAAGATCTCATCCTGTATTGGCTTGAGTGCTGCCATTACTAGCGCACCATTC
>JBAXPT010000012.1:0-20288 GCA_037132095.1 Actinomycetes bacterium | reverse complement strand
TCATCGCGCGCATGCCAGAAATCATGAAACGATCCGCCGTTCTGCTTGATTAGCTCAAAGGTGATCCGGATACCGTCAGGGCTCACAGAGCCGAATGCAGCAATAACTGCCTCCGGTCCAGCGGAAGCAAGAGGAGCGCAACGCGCCGCTATGTAACCAAGGGGGCCAGGAAGGCCAAGCACCTCATAACGAGCGACTGCACCAGGGTCCCAGAAAATCCAACCAATCGTTGTCTGCACCGAGCGTGCGTTACGTCGAGTGATCCCAAACCAATCAATGTTCTCTAGCGTCCCCATCTTCATCAGGCTAGTTAAATCGAGGCTGCGTTGAAGGCCTCTGCGAGAACCTCCGGGTTAATGCTGCCAGGGAGACCTATGAGAACTACTCGACTCGTCGCGCGATCGCTCCCCCATGCAGCCCCTTGGGTAATTGCTAGCCGTGACCCAACCCGCTGAACGATTGAGCGGTGAATCGGGCTACCTTCGAAATTCACTACACCCTTGACTCGCAGCACTCGATCTGGAAGCGACTCGAGTACCGCTTCGAATCGATCGCGGTTGATTGCCGTGTCCCACTCCCATGACCATGTTTCGTGGCTTACGTGCGGCTCGCCACTATCACCCATGTTTCTCACTTCGAATAGATCAAGATCGCTCTCAAGGGTCTCCCCGAGCAGAAAGACAATCGGGACCTCGGCGTTCACGGTCTCAATAACTAAAGCACCTGAAGCTAGCGAGCCGAGTAATTCGCTCGCTCGCTCGACATCCACGGCACCGGCTAAATCAGTCTTGTTGATTACCAAAACATCTGCGGCCTCAATCTGGCGCTGGACCGTAGTTCCCACGTAGTCATCACTCAATCGTTCGCCAATTGTCTCAGCATCAACAACCGTGACAACTCCCTCGAGTCTGAACCCTGGGATCATCGCATGACTCGCAAGCAACGCAGAGTTGGCCACACCGCTCGCCTCAATAATTAAGAGTTGTGGGCGAGTCTCCCGCTCGCGAAGTGAGACTAGAAACTCAATCAGCGGAGTAGAGAGAGCGCAGCAGGAGCAGCCATTTACGAGAGTCACGACTCCATCAGAGTCAGCCTCAATCAAATCGCCATCAATTGCTATCTCACCAAAATCATTTACTAGAACGAGGGTCTCACGACTGGTACCGCTGCGCAGGATGTGGTTTACAAGTGTGGTCTTTCCGGAGCCCAGGTATCCACCGATGATCAATACGCCAATATCTCGTGGAGCCTCACTCACCGATTCTCCTCACTCGGCATATTGGGCAGCCTCGAAGTGCTCGCCACCAACGACGATCCCAAGGACCTTTATGTCACGTATCGCTAGCGGGTCAACATCCAATGGCGATGAATCCACGACCGCAAAGTCCGCTCGCTTCCCCGTCTCAATGCTCCCAATTTCATCGTCTAAGTGGAGTTGATATGCGGCACCGAGCGTTGCTGCATAAAGCGCTTCATATGCAGTGATTCGCTCAGCCTCCCCGAGCACCCGACCCGAGGGAGTCATTCGATTCACCGCACACCACATCGTCATCAGATGACCGATTGGTGTAACCCCAGAGTCGGTATGTAACGAAATGGCCACACCCGCGTCGAGAGCGGTTCGACACGCCCACATGCTTCGCACGCGATCCGGCCCCATCGTTATCGATGCGTGCTGGTCGCCCCAGTACCAAATGTGGTTCGTAAAAATATTGGCACAGATCCCTAGTTTTGCCATGCGTCGGTACTGTGCTGCTGTAGAGGTTTGAGAGTGCTGCACAACATGGCGATGATCAAGCCAAGCAAAGTCAATGAGGGCATCCTCAACAGCGTCAAGAAAGATCTCAGTAGCAGCATTCCCATTGCAGTGAGCGTTGATATTGATACGACGTCGGTGAAATGCCTTGACTGTTTCCTTTAACTCTTCTGGAGTAGTCAACAAATGCGCGTTGTCTTCGCCGCTGAAATACCCCGGCCACTGCATCTTCGCGGTCCATCCCTGTATCGAACCGTCGATGATGAGTTTGACTCCACCATTGCGCATCTTCGCAGTGTCGGTCTTTTTCAGGGCAAGAAACGCCTCCGCCATGGCGTCATAATCGGCAGAGGTACCCGGCATAGAAGGCAGGTTGTACAGAACCATGCGGCCCGGGAAATCTGGCGCATCGATAATCTCGTGCCACGCCTGTAATTGCTGTGGCAATAGGAGCATGAGGCCGACCAACTCTGTAGAAGTAGTGACTCCAGCATTTCGCGCCATCTCGGCATGTATTCGTACCAAGCCAGCATCGATGCTCCTGATCTGCATCTCTCGAAATGCCCTGCTTGCAAGAGACATCGCAGGAGGCTCGCGCAACTCCCCGTTTGGCTCGCCTCTCTCGTCCTTACCCACTCCTGGGGTAACAGAGTCGCGCGTGATTCCTTCAGCCTCCATGAGCGCAGAGTTCACCGTTGCAAGGTGACCGCTCGCATGGCGTATAAAGATCTGTCGTGTCTTTGAAACCTCATCGAGGTCGTGGCACGTGAGCCGCTCCTCCCCGGCGAAGAAGATCGGGTCGAGACCATTTGCCAGCAGAATCTCATCGTCGCCTAAACCAGACTCAATCTCCTTCAACCGCGAGATCAGGGCGGCCGTTGAGGTAACACCACGAACTCTCGATCCATCTGCAAGTGGGTAATCAAAAAACCCCACGTAGGACTGCTCGCTATTTAGAGCATCCATGATGTGCCCATGGGCCTCAATAAATCCAGGCACGACTACTGCATCGGCGTAACGCTCATCAATTACGTGAGGACCCCACGCCTGGCACTCCTCCAACGAGCCAACAGCCAAAACCCGCCCATCGCGCACCGCTACCGCAGTCGCAAGAGGATTTGAGGAATGCATTGTGACGATCTTCGACGCGGTATAGATCGTCGTATCGCTCACATTGCTCTCCGTCTAGTAGCGGCTGTCAGATGTTGACGAGCCCCACACTAAGGCAACGCGCCTATTTGAGTTGTTGTTTGTAAGTAATTGTGACCCCAGGGAACGCCTTCGCTGCCGCTGGAGTAAGGCCTATAGGAGCTTTGTTTATCCCTAAGTCTTTACGGAGTTCGGCAACAGTGAACTGCTGAATTATCTGCCAGCCTTTCTTGGTGCCGAGAGAATCCGCTCCACAACCATTTCGCCCCAACTCTAGGAGTCGTTCTGGGATACCGATTCCGAGACCTTTAGCGATCCCGATTAAGTCAGTACCAGAACGAATCGCAAGACACGCATCGCTGAACGCATTGTGCCCGAGCTTTCCGATCTCCACGAAGCGCTTCGGCGGGTTCAAAGCTGCATAAGAAGCCTCTGCAGATGCCGGAGTAATTGCGATGTCCTCTGCCCCGGTGATCAACATCGTCGGGGTACGGGATGTGACGGGTGCCTGGGGCCCAACTGCGGCCCAGCCAACTATCGAAGATATGCGCTTGTTGTCTAGAAGGCTGAACATCGTCCCGCCGCCTGCTGAGTGCCCGACTGCTCCAACTTTACCTGGTAACAAGTGGCCCTTGAATCTGCTCCCCTTGGCTGTGTTCTCCGCTACAACAAGGTCAAGTGCTGCAACCGCTGTAGCTGAGATCTTGGCTCTACGGTTTGGATCAGCCGCTCCACCTGTACCAAGAAACTGCGATAGAAGCCCATACTCAGTGAAGTCAACTGAGGCGACGACAAATCCCCAAGAGGCAAGACCCGATAGTGGATATCCGTATACCCCGCGCCATCCGCCAGCACCGTGGGAGAAGAGAACGATCGGGAACTTAGATGCTGCTACCGGAACATTGCGGTACGCAGGAATAGTTACGGAGAGATCAGTCCCGGCCGGTACCGCTGGAAGACCAGCAAGGATGTCTGCAGGAATAGCGTCCGTCTGTAGGTAGGTTGCGCGCTTCTTGCCCTTAGTGCTCCCCGTCTTGGCGGGGTAATAAACCTCGATCTTGCGATCCGGCAGCGAGAGTGTTGTGACACCAACCGCATACGGACCGGGCTTTGAGTATGCGGGTTCTGGAGTGACTTTTTTCGTTGGAGAGACAGCCATCGCAGGGACTACGGAGACCGAGATCAGCGCAAAGAGAGAAGTCGCCGCTCCCACTAGGACCCTAAATGGATAATTCCTTCTACCCTTAGACCTACCTTGAAATGCTGTCATGACTCCCCCAAATCTGATTGCTTCAAATGCTCTGATCCGCCCGAGGCCCTGAAACTAGCAAGAACGAGCCCCCCGAAGGCTGCTCCTCCCAAGAAAGTCTTACCAAATTATTAGGAGGGCCCATTGATAAATTGAAGCAACTACCCGATACTTAGGGAATGACAGAGCAGTTGGCTTCAATGCCAAGCGTTGAGGCTCCATCGGAGAACGCTGACGGAGTCTCACGCCGGGGAATCCTTAGTAGTCCGCTCAAGGCTGCCTTCATCGCGCTTGGAGGCGCTGCGCTTGCAGCTTGTGACTTCACATCTTCCCCATACGATCGCAATGTTCATCTGCTCCGACGCCTTACTTTCGGCCCGTCATCCCCGGAACTCGCGCGCATTCGCGCGATGGGTGAGAGTGCCTGGCTCGCAGAGCAGTTGAATCCCGCGACGATCAACACATCTGCCATCGACGCAAAGATCGCGGGGCTGACTTCTCTTGCAATGAGCTACTCAGAGATGGCTGTCGCGTATCCCACCACCGCCCCGAATCCCGGATGGCAACTTCAGTTTGCGAGTGTAATTAGATCCGTTGAAAGCCCTGCTCAACTATTTGAGCGCATGGTGGAGTTTTGGAATGACCACTTCAACATCTATTTTGAGGATCGCCGACACCAGT
Organism: Actinomycetes bacterium; assembly: GCA_037132095.1. Lineage (GTDB taxonomy): Bacteria > Actinomycetota > Acidimicrobiia > IMCC26256 > IMCC26256 > IMCC26256. Next base: position 15,453 of record JBAXPT010000012.1, on the reverse strand, counting down.
TTTACAAGATCGTTGAGGACCGCGAAGTAATCCGCAGATACGCTCTCGGCAAGTTCTCAGACTTACTCGTAGCTAGCGCGCAGAGCCCAGCAATGCTCCTCTACTTAGATAATTACATCTCTAATGTTGGTGCAATAAACGAAAATTATTCCCGCGAGGTTCTCGAGCTTCACACCGTTGGCGTCGAGGGCGGATACACGGAGCAGGATGTAATTAGCCTTGCTCGACTTCTCACAGGTTGGGGCATCACTGGAGCTACCGGACAGTTCACATTCCGTATCGCTCGCCACGACACTGCTCCGCTGACAATCATGGGTTGGACCCGCCCAAGCGACACCAATTACATGTCCCATGGAGTCCAGTTTCTCCAGTGGTTAGCAATGAGGCCCGAGACGGCTCGCAATGTCTGTACGAAAATCGCTCGGAGATTCGTCGCTGATAAGCCGGAACCAGCCCTCATCAATGCAATGGCAGAAGCATGGGCACTCAACGGAAGCGCAATTATCCCTGTCCTCCGAGCAATGGTTGGGCACCCAAGTTTCGCGGCCTCCGCTGGTAAAAAATATCGGAGACCATCTGACTTCTTAGCTTTCGTAATGCGGGCAGCCAGATCGACTGTCGCTGTGCCCGCCGCAAGTAGCGATCTCAACTTGTTCAATAATCTCTACGGGTCGTTGAACCAAATCCCATTCCTATGGGATGCCCCCAACGGTTACCCGGATGACGAGATCTCTTGGCTCAGTGCTGGTGGTGATTTGGCGCGATGGAACCTTGCAGGGGGAATTCTTCTCCATACAATTCCGCAGTTCACCATTCCCTCTGGAGTAACCGACGCGATGAGAGCCGCCTGCGCGGGTCGGAGTGCTCCTGAGATTTATGACGTAATCAGCATGGCAGTAATGCAAGAAAATACAACGGATGTCGGCAAGAGACTCCTTAACAAACAACTTGGATGGAGCGACACCTCAAGGCCGACGAGCAATCAGATCGCCATGGCAATCTCCACAATCATGCTCGGGGTTATCTGCTCAGTAGATGGGAACTACAGGTGAGTTTCACTCCAACGCGTAGAAGCGTCCTCAAGGCAGGTGCCGCCACAGCAGGCGTCACCGCGTTATCCAGCAGTGCCTTAGTTGCTCAATCACTTAGAGCACCTAGTGCATTTGCTGCTCCACGCGGAAGGCTTGTCTTTATATTCCTACGCGGCGGGCAGGATCACCTCAGCACCGTCGTTCCTTATACCGAGGCAGCCTATTTTAATGCCCGGCCAACTATTTCGATTCCTGCTGAGAGCGTCCTAGACCTAGATGGCCAATTCGGACTGCACCCAGCAATGACACGACTACACGCACTATTTGGAGCAGGGCGTTTGGCCGTCATCCCAGGAGTAGGGAATCTGGCAGGTAGTCGAAGCCACTTCTCAGCACAGGACCTCTGCGAGGCTGGTGCCACTTCAACGCCATCGGATGCAAAGGGCTGGCTCGGCAGATACCTGTCGCTGTACCCAGGTTCCAATAGTTCTATTTTTCGAGCGACTGCAATCTCAGGGACATCCCCGCTAAGTCTCCGAGGCTATAAATCTCTCGGGGTTCCCTCGATTCGCCGCTTCGGACTGAATGTCAATGTGCAGAGCATCTCGACACTGCTGCGCGAGTCGCACTTCGGAGATCTTGCGGCAGAGAAGATGGGCATACAGGCCTTAGATGCCGCAGTACGAATTGCTCCCCTCGCGGGCTCCAATGCCGCAGACAAAACAACCCGATCACTGGCAGACCTCGCGACTCTTCTCGCCTCTAACCTTGGAATTGAAGTCGCAACAGCGGAGATAACTGGTTGGGACACGCATCACGACATGGGAACCGCTACCACCGGGTTGATGCGGGACCTCCTAGGCGGGCTCGACAAATATCTCGGTGAATTCCAAGCCGATCTTGATGCGCGTGGACTCAACGATGTAACGACCGTCGTGATGACTGAGTTTGGGCGCAGAGTTGCAGAGAATGGGTCGGGTGGAACCGACCACGGATATGGCTCAGTGATGTTTGTGATGGGTGCGCGTGCGATCGGCGGCGTTCATGGCGAATGGGCAGGCCTGAGTGCTTCGACTATCGGGGAGCGCGGCGACGTTGTGCCAACCCTTGATTTCAGGGATGTGCTAGGCGACTGTGCTCGCGGAGTGCTCGGTGTTGCCTCACCGTCTTCATTGTTCCCTGGGCACACATATGCGCCTGTCGGAGTCGTCACGCCATAACAAATTTGCTTCAAGGCTGACTGTTGGTGGTCAGCCCACCAACTTCTCGAAGATGAACTCGTGCTTTAAATAGCTCAGATCGCGTTCATGCCCAGGGGTCGGCGGGTTGAGTGCCGAGGCTTGGATCAAGCGCCACCCGTCTCTCAGAGCATCTACTCCGGTCGCGTACGGTGCTGAGGGGTGAGCCACTACCGGAGGCGTTGGGCCCTCGCCGGCGCCGTCGTACTCGGACCATGCCACTACCGGCGCGTCGAGTGCACTTGAGGCAAGGTAGAGAAACAAGACCTGCTGACGAATGCTCATCGCACCCCTCCATCAAGAGCCTCGCGAGACGCAGTTCGCGTTAGATACCAGTCTGAGTCATAGGTCTCGTCCCCCGTGACGTACCTCCAGAGTCGCGCTCGATTGACAGTCTCTAAGCGACTAGCAGCGAACTCAAACCAAGGTTCAGGCGTACGAAACTTTGCGGAGACCGCTCGCGGATCGTAGGTACCAAAGATGTGGTCGCTCTGCTCTCCCTTGACCGCGTCGTAGTCGTCAAGATTCCAGCGGCGAACCTGCGGTGACTGCGGGTTGAGTCGAATTTTGTACATCCAGCGGCGAGTCTCGCTGTGATTTGCACGACCTCGGTGCCACATTCCCTGATGGAATACAACGATCGATCCGGCTGGCCCTGAGAAGTCAGCCTGCCCAGAGAAGTTTTGATACCTGGCTATATCTGCTTGATTCACACTTCGCAGGTGAGAGCCTGGGACATAACCAGTACCCCCGCCGCCGGGCACAACATCATGTGGGAACCAGAAGAGTTGAATATCGAATGAGCGCGTTACGTCAACAATTGCATCCTGGTGAAGATACTGATCGAGAATGTCGCCTGACTCGCGCACATGTACCCAGTCATGGTCGTAAACGGCGTCGAGCCCAACAAGGCTATGAATGATTCCTTGAACGCGGTCAAGCCTGAGCATCTGCCCAATAGGCGACGGGTCTGGATAGATATCAGAGAGCAGAGCACCGCTCTTCGGCTTTGGGCGCACCATGTCCGCAGCACCGGTGCGCTCAAACTCTGCGATCGCTGCGCGGTTGATCTCCTCTGGCACTACCGCCGCAAACTCAACAAAGCCTCGCGCCACAAACTGGGCCATCTCCTGGGTGGTTAAGAGGTTCGATTTATCGAGTGCCCAACTAGCGTTATTGGAAGCCATTCGGAGAACGTTAGCGAACCTAGAGGAGCTAAGGAGCGAGAACCCAAACCCTAGGAGGGCTCAGTTAATTTGGCGCTCTCGGCCGGCCCAGTAAGGCTCACGGAGTTTGAACTTCTGCAGCTTGCCAGTAGCGGTACGTGCGAGCTCATCGCGAAACTCAATGCCCGTTGGGCACTCGAAGCCAGCCAGGAGGGTTCTGCAGTGCGCTATCAGCTCCGCTTCGGTCGCCGCTTCCCCGCTTGTGAGCACAACAAGCGCGTGCACGGTCTCGCCCCATTTTTCATGAGGGATACCGATCACTGCTACCTCTGCGACGGCCGGGTGCGAATGCAGAGCATCCTCTACTGATATTGACGACACATTCTCCCCACCGGAGATGATGACGTCCTTCTTGCGGTCAAGAATCGCGACGTAACTCTCGTCATCGATTACTCCACCATCCCCGGTACGAAACCACCCAGAGTCGATCGCCTCGGCGGTGGCCTCAGGTTGGCTCCAGTATCCGGCCATCACCATGTTGGCGCGTGCCTGAATCTCTCCGTCAGCGCTCACTCGCATATCTACCCCTAAGGCTGGGGCCCCAGCGCGACCCAACCGTGCGGCGCGTTCTGATGGGGTTAAATGATCGTATTCAGCGCGAGATCGGTTCATTGTCAGCAAGGGTGATGTCTCAGTGAGACCGTATATCTGAATGAACTCCCACCCGAGCTCGGTCTCGACGCGCTCAATGGTTCGCGTGGGAGGGGCCGCTCCGGCAACAACGATGCGCGTAGTTCCATTTCCAGGGATCGGACCATCCCATGATGCCGCTGCATCTAATACAGCTGATACGACAGCAGGGGCACCACATAGAAGTGTCACACCGTGCGCCTCAACGCGCCGCAGAATCTCGGCTCCATCGACCTTGCGCAGGACAATGTGTTCTCCCCCCATACCTGTAACGGCATAAGGCATCCCCCATCCATTGCAGTGAAACATCGGCAGGGTGTGCAGCAACACATCCCGGTCACTTACCCCAGTCTGCCAACCGAACGTTGATGCGTTGATCCAAATATTGCGGTGCGTTAGCTGCACTCCCTTTGGGCGCGCAGTCGTTCCACTCGTGTAATTGATTGTTGCGGTTGCATCTTCATCTGGGGCGCTCCACCCACGGGGAGCGTTATCAAAGTCGTAGAGCAACGCGTCAGACTCTGCACCGATCACATATCGGTGCGCTGCGCTCACGTGAGAGAGCGACTCCTCTAACTCGGGGTCAACAAGAAGCATTGAAGCCCCAGAGTGCTCAACTATGTATGCCACCTCTGCAGCGGAGAGACGAAAGTTAATGGGCACAAGGACCCTGCCTGATCCGCTGACGCCGAAGAAAGATGTAAGCAGGCGGGCCGAGTTATGAGATACAACAGCGACTCGTTCGCCCTCGCCAATTCCGAGAGCATCGAGGCCTGCTGCTTGGGCACGCGCCCTGCGAGCAACCTCGCTCCATGCAAGTGAGCCCCAAGACTCAGCCGGCTGGAGAGGCTCGTCTATGACCGCAATGCGCTCCGGATACACCCGCTCCGCTCGATCAATGAACTGGTTGACCACCAAAGGCATCTTCATGGGGCTTGACCGTACAGCACGCACCCATTTGCGGCCATAAGAGCATGGGGCACCTTGGGGGGTCGCCCAGAATTTGCTCCACTTGGTCAGGGCATTTAGGGGCCGCCCTCCGTTAAATTTTGGTCACAACAGCCGATTTCAGGCGGTAGGTTTACCCCTTGAAATAGCAAAATTGCCGGGCAGGGTGAGAAGCAGGAACCCGGAAGAGGAGCGACCCAATGGCTGAGTTATCAAATGAAATCAATGCTTTGCCCAGTGATTCAATAATTGGGGACCCAACATCGCTCTCTGCATCTGTGCCTCTCTTCAAAGTGGCTATGTCAGAGTCGGCACCCGAGGCTGCAGCTGAAGTACTGCGCAGTGGCTACATCGGGCAGGGGCCCAAAGTTGAGGAATTTGAGGCTCGCCTTGCAACGGTCCTCGGCAACGACAGCATCGCAACCGTAAATAGTGCGACCTCCGGGCTGCATCTCGCTCTCCACCTGATGCGCGGTGTCACGGCAGGAGACGGCAAACCAGCAATCCAGGATGGCGATGAGATACTTGCGACGCCACTTACCTGCACTGCTACAAACTGGCCGATCCTTGCAAACCGTCTACGCCTTAAATGGGTAGATGTAGACACGAATACCTGCAATCTTGACCTTGATGACTTGGAGGCCAAGATCACTCCGAGCACGCGAGGGATCATGGTGGTTCATTGGGGAGGGTACCCGGTTGACCTAACTCGTTTAGGGGAGATACTTGACCGAGCCGAAGAGAAATACGGCTTTCGACCATTTGTCGTCGAGGACTGTGCACACGCATGGGGATCTACCTACAAAGGCGAGCGCCTCGGCAGCCATGGCAATATCGCTGTCTACAGCTTTCAAGCTATTAAACACCTGACGTGCGGCGACGGCGGCCTCATGGTGCTCCCCAATGCGGAACTAAAGCGACGTACGAAGTTGCAGCGCTGGTACGGCATTGATCGCGAGGGCGAGCGCGCTGACTTCCGTTGTGAAGCAGATATCCCAGAGTACGGCTTCAAATTCCACATGAACGACATCAGCGCATCGATAGGTATCTCGAACTTAGCCACGATTGACACTGTGATTGATCGCCACAAAGGCAATGCTGCATTTTATGACAAGGAATTAGCAAACGTCTCTGGTATCCGCACGATGGAGAGAGCAGACGATCGGGAATCGTCCTTCTGGATTTACACGACCGCTGTAGAGCGCAGAGATGATTTCATGAGAATGATGGGAGAGAATGGAGTCGCTACGAGCAGAGTCCACGAACGTAACGACCAACATTCATGTGTCTCTGAGTTCGGGGTCGAGATGCCGAATCTAATAAGTCTCGTCGCTGAGATGGTCTGCATTCCATGTGGTTGGTGGGTAACTGATGAAGACCGCGAGCGCATTGCGGATTTGATCAAAGCAGGGTGGTAGCGACTTGTTGCATGTAGCTACGGTCCACTGGCAAGAAGAACTATGGATAGCCCCTCAGCTCAGATATATGAAGGCAAACCTCCCCGAGCACCAGATCTGGGCCTCGATAAACGGCATAGACATCGAGCCGTGGAGATCACAGTTCAAATTTGCCGAGGATATGCAGGGCGATCACCACGTCAAACTCAATGCATTAGCCGAGAAGATCTTAGAGGTTGCTAGCGACGACGACCTCCTGCTGTTTATCGATAGCGATGCCTTCCCGATCGTACCTATCGACGAGAAACTCCTCGAAGGTTCTCCGCTTGTAGCAATTAGGCGGGACGAGAACGCAGCAGAGCCGATGCCTCATCCTTGTTTCTGCTTAACAACGGTTGGATTTTGGCGAGAGCTTCAAGGTGATTGGGGAATCGGAAAATTCCACTGGACCGCCCCCGGAGGAGATCGACTCACCGATGGAGGAGCAAACCTGCTGGGGCAACTACTCGAGCGTGGCATCGAGTGGAAGCCGCTGCTGCGCTCCAATAAGTTCGACTTAGATCCTCTGTGGTTTGGTATTTATGGAGACGTCGTCTACCACCATGGGGCGGGGTCACGGCCTGCTATCTCTTATCGTCAGACGATTATCCAGCGCGATGCGATCCGAAAAGCGCGCGATGCGGCAGTTATTCCCGCTTCAATACCGCTACTCGGCAAGTTCGAGCGAGGGATGCGTTACCGTCGGGCAGAGAAGCAGCAAGCAATTATCCAGGGCCAGATTCTTGAGAGTGCGAAAATACTCTCCGAGGAAGTCATCGCTTCGATGCTTACCGACGACGAATTTTTCCGGCGCTTTACCGAATCCCCTACCGAGTAATACTGGTCAGGCGCGGGATCACGGCTCGATAATTGCGAAGAACACATCAAACTGTTCGAGGAGACTTAGGAAGACCTCAAACTCGCTGGATTCGCCTGTGGCCTGCAGCGCTCCCGAGGTCTTCGCTTCACCGAGAGTTGTTGTTGCGCTGGTTAGGTTGACGAAGGTCTCGAGTGTGAGTGCGAACTTATTTGCAGCCCCCGCCGAGAACGGCCTATGCCTCAGAGTTCCGTTAGAGAGATACACAGTGCGGACCTCTCCCCTGTCTATGAACTCAACCTCGAAGCTGAGATCGTGCGAGGCTGCTAGTGGTCCATTTAGTTTCACTGCACAGTTATCTAGGACCATCTCAGGAGTCATCGCACGCATGACATCAAGGCTCACTGCACCGCGCACGCCGGGTAGCGACGGCGTTCCGTTACGCAACTCCTGCGCAGCGGTCAAGTAAAACGATCGCCAAGGCCCTGACTCAGACTGGTATCCAAGTTGCTCTAGCGCATCAGCTTGAAGCTGGCGTGCCTGAGTATTACCTGGGTCTGCGAATACAACATGGTTCACAACTTGCGCAACCCAGCGATACTCGCCACGATCAAAATCCGCACGAGCTCGCACGAGAACAGCATCCGCTCCCCCCATGTACTCAACGAACTTCACTGCTGACTCAACGGGAGGGAGTTCAAATAGGTGCGCTGGGTTCGCGTCGAACCAACCCAAGTAACGCTGGTATACAGCCTTCACGTTGTGATTCACTGTTCCGTAGTAATCACGGTTGAACCACTCGTCGCCAATGGCCGATGGCAGCTTCACCAGTTCCGCTATCTCAGTAGCCGTATAACCATGGTTAGCGAGTCGCATAGTTTCATCATGTATGTAGCGATAAATGTCGCGCTGGCCACCGAGGTAGGCAGATATGTCGTCTGTCCCCCACCTGGGCCAGTGATGAGATGCGAATGCGACGTCGCTGCGAGATAAGAAGAGATCTATTGCGTCATCTATGTACTTGCTCCATCCAAGCGAGTCTCGAATCTCTGCACCACGCGGGGTGTAGACGTTATGCAGCGTGGCTACGCAGTTCTCGGCCATGCATACCGCTCGAAACGATGGAAAATAAAAGTTCATCTCAGATGGAGCCTCGGTACCCGGAGTGAGTTGGAACTCAATCGGCACTCCGTCTATCTCCAGAACCGTTCCCGACTCGATAATTAAATCGGTCGGCGCTATTAAGCCTCGATTACCGATCGGAATTGTCTTACCAAGACCTGCATCAATGTGGCCTTGCGCTCCAACCGGTAGGAGTACGCCATACATATACATGGCGCGTCGGGTCATTGCTGGGCCAGCAGTTACGTTCTCACTAATCGCTGCCTCGAGGAAACCATCGGGTGCGATAACTCGAACTTCCCCAGATGCAATCTCTTCATCGGTAACTATCCCGCGAATTCCTCCATAGTGATCAGCATGACTATGGGTATAGATGACTGCGTGTATCGGAAGAACACCGAAGGCCTCATCAACGAGTGCACGCGCTGCCGCCGCAGTCTCAGCGACTGTGAGCGGATCAATAACGATCCATCCCGTCTCACCTCGAATAAACGAGATATTAGAGATGTCGTATCCGCGCACTTGATAGATGCCAGGGACTACTTCAAACAAACCGTGGATGTTATTGAGTTGCGCTTGACGCCAGAGACTGGGGTTAACAGATGCCGGCGCATCGCCCTCAATAAAGTCGTATCGCGTTACATCCCAGATGATGTTTCCAGCGGGTCCCGATATGGTCGGCGGATCAATCTGCGAGATCAGCCCACGGCGCGCTCGCTCAAAGTCAGCATCGTCGGTGAAATCCAGCGAATCTGCTATCTCCTGATTTGCCTTTGCAGTAGCAAGAGTTGCGGGCTTTGGGAGGGCTGAGTTGTCAGTCATATATCAAGGGATCCTACCCATACCTGATTCGCTCTCTCAATGAGCACTATTTTCAAGCGTAGGTAGAGGAGAGTAAGGTAAACCCTCACAAGTCGCAACCAACCGAGGACACCATGACTTCAACAGACCAAGCCACCGGATCGAACGGAATGACTGGCGAGCGCGCTACTAAGCGACGTCGCAATATCATTCTCGGGGCAGTCGCAGTTGGAGTATTGGCGCTCGCCCTTCTTGCCGTTGGTGTGCTGCCTAGAAAGAGCGGAACTAGCGGATGCAGCGGCTGCCCAGTCACGACAACCACGAGACGCAACTCAACAACGACAACGACAACGACAACCGTCGCCCCAACTACTACGACTATCGGGACGGGCGGGGGGTCACCCGTAGTTACTACAACTACTTCTACTCCGTAGCCCTCCACCCATCTTGAAATCTTGATTCGCGAGTTAAAACCTAGGTAAAATCAGGCCCACCGACTAAACCTTCGGAAGAGTTATCGAAGCACGAACTCAGGTTGCACACCTGCATACTTCAGCACCGGATCAGTCGGGTCGCCTTCAACTGAGAATGTGCCAACTGTGTTGGACCCTGTTTTAAAAAGCGAAGGGGCTGCAATAATGGAGACTCGCTGATTCCCTAGTAAATCGGTGGAGGATCTCCCCAAGCCTGCAACCTTGCCATTAACGACAATCGCAATGACCGCCTGATCTTTATCAGTGAGGGTTCGGCGAACAAAGGTCCAAGGAGCTGTCGATCCGTCTGAGGCTTTCACCCATGTAAGCCATCCGCTGGCGAGCTCCGGGTCCCCCCGGACGAGGGGCCCAGCATCACGCCCGACGAGAGAATGAAACTCGGAGGCAGACCCATAACCGTAAAGACGTAAGTCGTCTCTGGACCCCAACGAAATCGTAGGGGCCGCAAGCACCCTCTGGAAACCAGGAATTTCCGCGTATCTTCTAAAAAGATCATTCTTTGATTTACCCTTTAACGTCTGCAAATTTGTAGCGAACTTAAGGACCTTTAAGGAGTCTTCTTCGCGTTCTCGCCTCAGCAGTGATACCCCGTCAATCTTCCATGGAATCTTGACTTTCAGGCTGTCGGCAATTGTGGGGAGAATGTCGATTGATCGGGCAGTGCGGTCGTCTGTAGACCCAGCACCGATATTCCCTGGGTATTTCATCACGAGAGGCACCCAAAGAATGTCTTCATAATTCGAGCGGTCTGGAGCCCGACGCGAGTGACCCGCATCGAAGGAGACCCCATGATCTGCGGTTAGCACTATGAGGGAATCGTCATAGGCCCCTATCTCTCTAAGGCGATCGGTAACCTTACCAACGAGGGCGTCGAGGGTTTGAGTCTGCAATAGGTAACGCTGCCGGGCAGCAAGGGCTGCGTCCTCGGATACCCAAGTTCCCGGGTTGTTGTTGATGTCAAGGCCATCGGGGATCGTCTCCGAAGTAGCCTCCGTGTCGTAAATCCGTCCGTCTGGGAGGCGTATCCAAGGACTATGCGGCAACAGCACGTGAAGATAGTCAAGCCTTGGGGTTGAGGAAGGTTGAATGGAGGCTACGAATTCCTCACCGTGCGGCAGGCCATCCGAAATTGTTGAGAGGTCACAAAAACAAACCGGATTGGAAGAACCCGGCTTAACAAAGTCGCTCCATAGCCTCACAGCATTTGTGATCAGACGCCCCATTGTTCCCTTGTCAGGCTCGCAGGCCGCGCGCGAGCAGAGCGCTTCCTGACTTGACTCAATGGCATTGATTGAGTACTCGGATCCGACCAATGAGAACAGACTGTTTGGATAATTCGCCGCTATGGCCGGAGCATAAGGACTCTTGGTATACAGCGAAGTAGCAATTGCAGGGACCGCGGCCAAGGTGTAGGGCGCGACGGTTGTCGCATTGCGGTACCACCTCGCATCGCTAGCGAGGGCTGAGATATTTGGGAAGAGTCCATCATCTATCTGTCCAGATCCATCCAAAAGCGAACCAAGCGCGAACTCGTCCGCAACGATTACAACTATTCTGTGCGGGTTCTCTACATGCACATCAGCATTTGGGGAACTGTTGCCGGTTAAAAACATCGGGCGAATATTTGGCCCAAGCAGGAACATGACCCCGAAGAACACAGGAGTTATCGCGAGCACTCGCAGGAAGGTGGTCGCACTCGCGAATCGTCTCAGTGATACGAATGCGATACCGAAAGCCAAAGTAGAACCTATAAGCAGTAGCCATGTGACCCAGGTAGTTAGGTTCCCGAGAATCTCCCAAGCGATTACCCCAACAACTGCCGCAACAATTATCTGATGCACGGCAGCTCGGTGTCTACGAAAGAGCACCCCAACAATCAATTCGGTCAAGAGAAGAGCGAAGGCAGGGAGGACTACTACAAGGACCGTTAACGAAATTAGCTGAATACGACTCGGGTTAGGTCCGATGATCTGTGAATAAACGTTAATGCGGAGCGATTCAAATAGCGGCTGCGCAACACCTATCCCGGTGATCCCAATAAGTTCGACAAGGGACCAAAGAACACTACGAATCTTAGGGAGACGGCTGGCATCGTCCTGAATTACGACCCCATTCTCTGTCACGTCGAGATTGTACACCGCTTCAAATGATTACCGAACGCTCACTTTCGTCGCACTAAAACGGCATTTTTACCCTCGACAAACTGTCCAATGTTGCCCGGGAAAATTACGATGAAGAAAGCAGCCACGATCACTCCAACAATCGGAGCGCGACGGCGAGCAAGAATTAGTACCGCTCCAAGCGGCGCTCCCAAGGATTCATAACGAAATACTAAGGCGAATTAGGAATGGAGACTGCAGCTCAGAACTCCGCGGTTGGGGAGACCTGAACTTTGGCATCTCAAAATAATCCGCAAACTCTCTTGTAATTGCCCCACCCATGCTCTGTAATCGAAGATATGTTCGACAAACTTAAAGACGTAGCCACCCAATTACAGGAGGTCTCCTCGCGATCAATCCCCCACACTTACGAGGCCTGACCATGTTTTCGCGTACTGCATAAACAGTGCCGTTACGCGATGAACCCCTGTCGTAGCAGGGGTTCTCGATATTTCTCGATGGTGGCGGGGGTTGGATTTGAATCAAGGACCTTCGGGTTAAGAGTTCTATTCAGCGCTATAGGACAGTGCTCCTAGGGAATCGGGAGGGGCTCATCTGACCCCGGCCGTAAAATCCAGACAAGCCAAATACTAAGAACGACAATGAAGCTAAGCGTCAAAGGAAGTGCCCCGAGTGGCGGCGCCCAAGCAGCGTTGGACCAATACTTGAATGCGCCGTTATAGCCAACACTAAAACGTCGGATTGTCTGGGCAAAAGCGAGTAAGTGACACACACCAAGTGTGCAGCCAACGACTATCGCAAGGCGGCTTCGGGCAAGCCGGTCGCCTATTGAGGAATCCCCTATTAGGTACGCGCCCAAGATCGGCACGCCTACAGCAAGTGGAAGCGTATAGCGCCCCTGCCAGATTCCTCCAAGGGTCCGCATTGTGCGGTACTCGAATACAAGAGGAAGCAGAATGATTGTTACAACAAGTATTAGGAGCGCGACCAAGGCCCGCCTAGAGGAGACAGCCAAACCTAGAACAAGAACTAAACCGATTAACGCGGCCCATAACACAATCACTGCATAAGGCGATCTGACTCCGACCCAACCAAACTCGCCGATCATGCTGTTGAAGAAATAGCCACTCCGGGAGATTGTCATACGGAACAATTCGTAGCGAGACAGGTTCGCTAACCCCCCTGGAACCAAGTTGACATAAGTCGGCTTTGCAGGTGAGACACCGGTACTGAGGGGAGCAATGAATACGTTCCAGGCCACCTGAATCAGCGTGAAGACTGTGATTGCAAGTGCTGCAATCTGGAGCCCACGGTCGCGCAACCATCTCTTTACCTTTGGCCCGCCCGCGACGAGACAAGCAGTTCCAAAGATTGCGGCGATCCAAATTGGAGAAATATTACGCGAGAGGCCAAGAGCCGTGAATGCGACAGCAATCCTGAGGATAAGCCGTCTATCGATCCGCATCTCGGCCGGTGTCGCAATAAGCGCGAGCGCGCTCGCCCATGCAGCTATTGCAGCTGAGATTTCAATACTCTGAGGGTTAACGGTTCCACTGATAAAAAGAACAACCGGTGTTACCGCAACAGTTAGGCCCACAGCTCCAATACGAGCGCTTGGAAACGAGCGAACCGAGGCCAACGCGCTCGCGAGGAGTGCGCCGCACAACAACGCCGATAAGTACCGCATTAAATAGATACCTAAAGCCTGGACCGATATCAGCGACGGGATGCCGACAAGTAGGTAATAGCCAGGGAAATAGGTGCCGGCAGCAGTATCGGAGTGCACAACCCGCTCAGAGCCCTCGTACTTTAGGCAGTCGGCTGTTACCGCGTCCTGAAAGAGGTAACAAGTAAATAAATTGCTTGATACGACGATCTCCGGTATGTCGATCGCTCGCCATCCCCCTGTAGTGCCTGGAATTTTATCGCCAAGTAACTGACCTCGCTCAACAGATACGGCGCGGGTGACATGCGCAGGCTCATCCGGGCCTGCGAATAATGGCAGTGCACTCGCCCAAAGTATCCCAAGTAGTGAAAAGAGCGCGAAGGATATCCACCAGACTCGACGCCTGCTAGACGCTGCCGCTATCGGGCTAGTCAGGCCTACATCCACAACTACCGACCGTAGCAGATTCTCTTGGTAGTAATGCTCTCCCTGCATCGAACGAACGGCAGTGGGAAGCGTTCCCTGAAGATAGACCTGCCTGGTGTATCCCGAAAAATGAGCGGGCCTAAGTGCCCTAGAGCGCTTATTTTTAGTCTCCGGCGCATAGGCCCTGCGATATGTCGCCCCACAAAGACAAAGCTTTTTAGCAGTGGGGGTAAGAGGGCAATGCCGGGACGTGTTGAAGATGATGCCCCAGGTCTGCCCATAGCCCTCCTACCCGAGTAACTTATCCTTAGCCGAATCAAACTCCTCGTCGGAAAGAGCCGCGCTCTCGTGCAGCGCTTTCAGTTTCGCCAGCTCGTCAGCGAGAGAAGCTGGTCCATCGTTGGATCCAGAAACTGGCGAGCGCGCTACTAAGCGACGCCGCAATATCATTCTCGGGGCAGTTGGAGTATTGGCGCCCGCCCTTCTTGCCGTTGGTGTGCTGCCTAGAAATAGTGGAACAACCGGTTGCAACTTGAACAAAACGGACTGCAGTACTCCTACAACTACAACTCCCTCAACGGGCGGAGGGGGAGCCGTAGTTACTACAACCACTTCTACTCCATAGAGGCTGAGGCGAGGGCGCTGCTCTCCGACTTAGGCGTCCAATCTGGAGGCATGAAGACCGCACCGAGTTTTGCGCGCAGCCCCCTCCAACCACGTACGTCGCGCGCTATTGCCTGAAACTCTCCGCCGATCGCAACCTTTAGATCGTAAGTATCGAGATTCTTTGTAAGGCCGTAGACAACTCTCTCCTCCTCTGGTTCAAAGGTTCCAAAGAGCCTGTCCCAAGAGATGAGGATGCCGCCGTAATTCTTATCTATGTACTGCGGGTTTACGCCGTGGTGAGCACGGTGGTGTGAAGGGGTATTAAAAACCCTCTCAAACCACCTAGGCATGCGATCAATCGCCTCCGTGTGTATCCAATACTGGTAAATCAGATTAAGGCCACCGCTGACCCCGTTAGCCCAGGGTGAGACGCCTATAAAACCTAGGAGCGGGAAGAAGAGCAGCCCGGAGTGCTCTGGGCTCCCCTGTCGAAGCGCAGTCGAGAGGTTGTAATACTCCGAAGAATGATGCTGGGAGTGAACAGCCCAAGCGATCCTTGAGCGGTGGTTCGCTCTGTGCCACCAGTAGTAAATGAGGTCCCAACCAACCATTGCAATTGCGACCTCTACAACTCTCGATCGGTGCGAGACAATACGCCGATCAAAAGCAGCGCGCATAACACGAGCCTGCAAGGGAGCCATCGCGAATTTCACTACAACACTCGCGGTCCCCATAGCGAGACTGGTCTTGGCATCCCCTTCGTTGTAACCGCGCAGCCCACGCTCCTCAGCGTGCTTCTTCATCCAGCGGCGCTCGAGCTCAATAGTGGCGAAATACATAGGTATAGCGATCAGCTCTACTGGGAACTTTTTAGACTTCACCTCAGCCCTCC